>JAHISK010000029.1 GCA_018818105.1 Candidatus Omnitrophota bacterium
AGGGGCTGGTCTTGCGTCAGCCTGTTAAAGGTAACCATGATAAAAATATTTGAAAGAGGGGGTGAGTTATTACGATATATAGGAAGTATTTATTTCTTTATGAAAGATACCGTATGGAGTCTGTTTACTAGAAAAAAGTCTGCGAAATCATTATTACGGGAAGTTATTTTCATTGGGATAGACAGTTTTTTCTTAGTATCATTGATTGCTTTTTTTTTAGGAATAATTATCGCTTTTCAGACGGCCTATCAGCTGAAAGAGTTTGGTTCTGAGATTCATTTAGCATCCTTAGTAGGTCTTTCTTTGGTTAGGGAATTAGGACCGGTAATAAGTTCTTTAATCGTTGCGGCTAGGAGTGGGGCGTCAATTACTGCTGGAATAGGGTCAATGAAAATAAGCGAGCAGATAGACGCTTTAGAAGTGTTTGGTGTTGAACCGATAAATTATTTGGTGGTGCCGAAGTTAATTTCGCTGTTAATATGTATGCCTTTACTAGTGATATACGCCGATTTCTTAGGTATTTTAGGCGGATATTTAGTTGCTTCAACAAAGTTTGCTATTCCTTTCGGTCTTTATTTTAGAATGACGTTTGATGCTTTACAAATGAAAGATGTTGTAAGCGGACTTATAAAAAGTATTTGTTTTGGCGGAGCGATTGCTTTTATTTCTTGTTATGAAGGGTTTCGTCCTTTTTCTTCATCAGATGTATCGGTTTCTGTAACTTATGCGGTGGTAAGGTCGTTTATTTTAATTATTATTTTAGATTGTATTCTGACGGCGATGTTTTATTTTACGTGGGTATAAATAATGGGGAATATGAATATTGTAAATTACAAATTACAATAAACAAATTACAAACAATTGACAATATACAAAAGGAGAAAAATATACAATGAAAAAACAGAATAATTTCTTTATTTGTAAATTGTATATTTAAATTTGTGTATTGTTTGTAATTTGGAAATTGTTATTTGGAATTTAAGAAATCTTTAACAATATTGTTGTATATACAAGGATGACATATGGATTCTAAAATGATTGAGGTTAAAGGGGTTACAAAATATTTTAGAGAGAAGAAGGTTCTTGAAGGTGTAAACTTCTCTGTTAATAGCGGAGAGACCTTTTTGATTATTGGACGAAGCGGCGCTGGTAAAACGGTTCTTCTTAAAAACATTATTGGATTGTTGGCTCCTGATGAAGGGCAAATCCTTATTGATGGTGTAGATATTACTAAGTTGGATAAGTATGAGTTAGAACAGGTAAGATTACAGTTTGGTTTAGTGTTTCAGGGCAGTGCCTTGTTTGACTTTTTAACCATAGAAGAGAATGTGGGTTTTTATTTTTATCAACATACAAAATTAAGTCGCGCTGATATAAGACAAAAAGTTAAGGCAACTCTTGCTTTGGTAGGATTGGAGAAAATAGAGGATTTGTACCCGTATCAGTTAAGCGGAGGAATGAGAAAACGAGTAGCTATTGCCAGAGCAATTATATATAACCCTAAAATTATTATTTATGATGAACCAACTACAGGGATTGATCCGATTGCGGTAGATAAGGTCGTATCGTTAATTGAAGATTTGCACAAACATTTTTCAATTACTTCTTTAGTTGTAACGCACGATTTAGAAGTAGGATTAAAATTGGCTGAACGTTTGGCGTTTCTTTTAGGTGGAAAAATCATTTTTGAAGGGGACCAGCAGGAGTTAGAGGAGACAAAAGACGCAAGAGTAAAACAGTTTATAAAGGGCAGTTCCGCCGGGCCGATAAAGGAGATGGAAGTATAGGTGGAAGTATTAAGTTTGAAAAGGAGTCTATCTTCTAATAGGGTAATATGAACATTGTAAATTACAAATTACAATTAACAATATACAAAAGGAGAAAAATATACAATAAAAAACAGAATAATTTCTTTATTTGTATATTTGAATTTGTGTATTGTTTGTAATTTGGAAATTGTATATTGTAAATTAAATAGTAATTTTAAGAATAAGACATCCTATAAGGAGTCAAGATAAAAAAAGACGAATTTTCAAAGAGCGTTCATTGATAATTAAGCCGGCATAAAAACACGTTCAGGGCGATAGACATCACCAGACTTGAGCATGCTTAAACATAACTGAGCTAAT
>JAHISK010000004.1 GCA_018818105.1 Candidatus Omnitrophota bacterium
ATTTTTGTTTGCTTGAGCGGAGCTTGTAAAAAACTCAAGCTAAAGCAAGCCAATAGGTTACGTAAATACGGCAACACACTTTGTTTTGTGGCTAATGTCACAAAATTAGCCATAAATACCACATTAATTAAGAAAGAACCAAAATAATTGTCGTCAACGGTAATTATAATTGTCGCTCAACAAAGAAAGATTCTCCCCGTGATATTATAGAAACCGCCCGTAAAAACCAATATGTTTCTTTTGTTTTCAATAAAGGATTAAGCCGGGCGCGTAAAAATCTTCAAAAATTAGGTGTTAAGTTTCCTGGAAAAACTAATAACAATTGCTTTTTTTGTTGGTATGTTTTATCGAAAATTCCTCGAAACATATTAAAAAAGGCGATGGTTTAAATGGTTTTTTGTATCCTTGAAAATATTATTTATTATGATAGAATAAGATTTCATACTATTATAATATAAATTACAAAAAACCACAAAAGGAGGTAGATTGTATGCTGAAAATGACAAAAAAAACGAAATCAACTAAAAGAGGTCGCCCCAAAAAAACCATAAAATACACCAAAACCATCAACGTAAGATTAACGCAGGAACATTGGGTGGAAGTTCTTAATTGGGCAAACAAAGCCAATCTAGAGCCATCTGTATACATCAGAAAGATTCTTCTAGATTTTCTGGGAATAAAACAACCTACCGAATAATAAACATTCTTTATAATTATATGCGCAGTTAATCATTATGGCTTAATTGCGCATATAATCTATACGAGATTCTGAACCATACAGGGCAACCTTTATTAAAATAACAATCCATATAAAAACAGACACCCTCATACAAGCTAACATCCAATAAATCGATAGAAAAACAACCTACCTCAAAAAATATAAGAACTGTGCTGCCGACGTCATATAAACGCCATTTGTTACCTCAAAACTACGGTCTTTATAAAATAGACAAAAAAAATGTGATCACACAGAGAAAGAGAAGTCCTTAAAAAACTGAGGCTATTTATCCCGAACGACCCTAAAGGTATTTATATCAAAAACTAACTCACCCCTGTTAAAATGACTTACAACCTGCTTTCACACAACTCATCACTCATTATTAAAAGAGCTGCCCCTGACGGCATAAAATAAACATTTTCAACGCAGAACAAAGACATAAAAAAACAAAAAACACCCACAGAGGTGCATTTTATGTAGTTTCTTGTTGCCCCATAAAGAGGGATAGGGCTTTCCTGTGGTTTTTCGTTGCCTCTCAAATCAAACACAACAAAACGACATCGAACAAGCTTGCTAAATCAATGCTGTCATGGTAAATTATCTTTATGGATAAAAATTTAGAAATCTGGCACAAATTCCACGCCTTCTACCAAGGAAGCGATTATAAAACAAAAGACCTAGCTGATTGCCTAGAGGTATCCTGCCGCACAATCCAAAGGTGGCTAAAAGACACGACAACACCCCCTTTAGACAAGCTACAGCTATTATGTAAGTATTTATCCCAAAAAGAAAACCAACACCCCTAAGAACCCCTTGGGGGCTCAATTCGCTCAAAACTCTACCTTAAATCCCCAAGAGAAGCTAAAGAAGGCCCGCAAGGCATCCAGGGGCATCTATGAAGCTAAATTACCCCGCAAAAAAAGAGAGAAGACCAATGAATTGCTAATTGAATTCCAATTCGTACACATAATAGCCGCCCCACCGATACAAAAAAATCATGTCGCACTACTTCCTATAATATATCTTATGTTAACTTTTATATATGGGGGACTTTTCTCTTAAGTATAACCCCGCCAACACCTTCACGCCATGCTCCCAAAACTGCTGAAACACGCAAGATTACCCCTTTCCTAACACATCAGAGCAAATCCATAATGAAATGAATTACATCTTTAACTGGTTCAAAAAGAAAATAAGTTCGGCCATCTCTGAAGGCTTTAACAATAAAGTTAAACGCCTAAAACGGATGGCTTATGGCTACAAAGATATCAATTACTTTAGATTAAAAATTCATCAAC
>JAHISK010000030.1 GCA_018818105.1 Candidatus Omnitrophota bacterium
ACCGCGCGTTCTTCTTGAATTCATCAGGTAACGCGTCAACTCCCTTTTGGGCAATACTTAAAGCGTCTTTACTATAATCGTATCCCTCAACAATACATCCCCGCTTAGCGCAAGCGTAAAGAAGCCGGCCTATTCCGCAGCCAACGTCTAATACTCTTTCACCTTTTTTTAAATCAGCGACTTCTATTGGATAATCAACTAAAGGACTGGGCTCCTCTAAAGACTGGATAAACCGATTGATATCACCGCCGTAGCCGTCTTTAAGGTAATAATCAGCGTCATAAATTGTAGAATTTACTGTGTTTTTATTCATTATTAATAGCGTAGAACGTTTAGCGGATAGCGTAGAGTATAGAGCAATTCTTCCTAAACGCTATGCGCTATCTGCTTATCTTCATATAGATAAGGAAACGTAATCAAAAACGGAATCGCCCAATACAAAACATGCCACGGCAACGAGATGTATCCAGTAGCAATATACCCGATAAACAGGCTTATGCCAATTAGTATATGAATCTGATTTTTAAGCGGCATTTTTTTTATTGCATAATAATAAGCCCAAATAATAAATGATGAAAAGAATAACACATTTTGCGCCATGAATGAAATATCACCGTCAAACCATGTTCCCAATATATGAGTAATAAAATGATTGTGATTCATAACCGCGAAAGGAAAACATATAATAAGAACAGTAAAAAGAAAACTTATTAGCGTGAAAATAAAATTCTTTATTCCTTTATTAAACAAAACAAACCCTAAAATAACCGCAATAGGAAAAGCGTAATTCATCCGCACCAGCAAACTTATACCGAGAAAGATACCAATAAGGATATCTTTTATAAAATCCTGTTTTATGCTTTTATTAAAAAACATTATTACAGCTAGATATAAAAAAGGCAGGCCATATAGAAGTTCTTCTCCCGACTCCCAGAAATTAAAATTAGAAAAAGGAGTCATAATCATAACTGTTAAAGCTAAAGATAGAATTGGCACTTTACTTGCCTTTTGGACATACCTCCATATATATGCAACAAGAAATAAAATCGTAGCAGTAGAAACTACCTGAATACTATTGAAGAATTTCACAAACGGCAGCGATAACAGAATTGAACTGGGCCCGGTGGCAATAACGTGATGGCGAAAAGTAAGTTCTGAGTAAGGATATTGGCCGTTTAGAAAATGTGTTACCGACTGATATAAAGCGTCATCTCTGTCACCTTCATTACCTATACAATCCATTCCTCTGTAAATCTTTATACCTATATAAAATACGCAAAAAGAAACAAAAATAAGTTTATTGAAAGTTTCTCTTTTAATATTTCTGTTGATTAAAGCGTATCCATACAGAATTAGATGAGGCAGAGCAAAAAGCATTATAGGAAGAAGTACCCCCCTAAAAGTGCCGCGAATTAACAAAAAAGAGAACAAAACAAAACATAATGATATTTCAAGAAAAGAAACTCTACTTTTATCACCGATTAACTTATCTAATTTCATATTTAATATAAAATACCGGGCGGGCCGCCCCTCGGGTATACTCGGGATTCCCTCCGGTCACAGAAGCCCGCCCCTACATATATACAAAATACTATTTTGTATCCGCCTCAAAATCTTTGACAATTTTGTTTACTTGAAACTCTGTCGCCTCAATTTTTTCACGGCATAATTCAATAAGCTCTACCGCTCTTTTTACTTTTACAGACACCTCATCCACGTCTATACTCTCAGACTCTAACCCCTCCAAAATGTTATTCAACTCATCAATTGCTTGGCTGTATTTTATAACTTTTTTAGCCATGATTTTACCCCCTGATTTTTTATACGGTCAGGCACAGAAACCTGTCCCTACATATTTATTTCATTCATTATTGATTGTCTCTTTCACTTGTGATATTAGCCTACCATCATACAAAACTGTTTCAATATCTTCTTTTACATCAATATCCCCAATCCTTTTTAAAACCTTCCCTTTTTTTAATGTTATCGAATAGCCTCTTCTTAAAACGTTTTTTGGATTAAGCAGGTTTATTTTTTCTTCTATATGATTTAGGTTATCTTTAGAATTTTTAAGCACTGTTTGCGACTGATTTCTTAAACTTACCAAATAGCCTTTTACCTC
>JAHISK010000031.1 GCA_018818105.1 Candidatus Omnitrophota bacterium
GTTAGCTATAGAGAAAAATCCTGATTTTGATGAAAGATTACTTATGATTCCTCCTGTTGATCTGGATGCTTTGATGAATTTCAATTTGAATTCTCGTTCTCAGGGGGGTAACTATCTATTGACCGTTCCCTAAACAAAAGCTATAATTTTCTTGATACTAATATAGATAGATAGTATACTTATTTATAAGGAATAAGTTTAGTATGAAAAAGAATTGTATAGCAACAGATAAAATTAAAAAGAAATCGTTATTTTCTCCCCGGATTTTACCGGCAGAAAAAAAAGAATATTTTCCCGCGGCAATTGAAATTGGTTCCAGTTCAGTGAAATTAATGCAAATAGGTAAAAATAAAAACAGATACGAAATCGCGAAAATCGCTTATGCTCCTTTAGACGTTAATTCTCAGACGCGGAAAGCGTTGGCAATTAAGGATAATGTAAAGAAATTAGTGGAGGAGAATCAAATAAAAGGCGAGGTAGTAAGTTCTTTGCCTATAAATGAAATACATATTTTAAATTATATTTTGCCGAATATTCCCGTAGAGGAAGTTGGAAAAGCGATCGCGTGGAAATTAAAGCGAAATCCTCCTCCGGGAATAGTCTTTGACGCTGTATCGTTTGATTATATATCTTGCGTGAATTCTAAGGATGAGTTTAACAAAGAGATACGGGCGTTAGCTTTTGTCGTTTCCAAAGAAGCGGTTAAAGAGCGAATAGAATTTTTTCGGAAGTTTTCGTTAGAACTTATCGCGCTCCAACCGCAGCCGTACGCGGTGTTTAACGCTTTATTTTGGATGGGCAAGATTCATGAGAAAGAGACGGTCTTAGTTCTTTATTTTGGCGCCGACAGGGTATCAATCAGCGTTGTTCATTTTGGAGTGCCGTATTTAATAAGACCGTTGATTATATCAGGAAATACTTTTACGGAAGCTATAGCTAATTATTATCAATTTGACCGGCAAAAAGCGGAGGAGTTAAAGAAACGGGAAGGATTGAAACATTGGGTGATGGATAGGAACAAAGAAGGGCAGGAATCTTCGCCGGAATCTCTTTGCGGAGTGGCTTTAGCCAGTCAGTTAGAGAATGTTGTTATGGATATTGAGCATAGTTTTAAATATTTTTCACATCAAATCATGAAAGGTAGAGTTACTTCTTTTGATCGGCTGATACTTTGCGGCGGCGGGGCGGCTCTTTCTAATTTAGATTCTTTTTTGGCTGAAAGATTGGTTGTTCCTGTTGATGTTTTTGACCCGTTAAGCGCGTTCAAACTCTGTTTAAAACAAGAATTAGCGCCGGGAGTAAAGGATAATTCTTTTGGTTTTGCCGATGTCCTGGGTTTGGCAGTAAGGGATATTGAATGGTAAATAGAGGTAAAAGATACAATAACCAAGAAACAAGATACAAATAATGATCAATAACCAAATTCAAATAACCAAAAAAGACAAAAAAATCAGGAATAAATTATAAGTAGGGGCGTAATATTTCGCGCCCGATTAGTAATTGGTTATTGAATATTGGGATTTGTTTGTATCTTGTTTCTTGTAACTTGTATCTTTTTAGCAATATCTTGCATTTTGGTTATTGGTTATTTAAAATATAATGGAAAAACTAAAACAGGTCAATTTAATTCCTAAGGAAGTTTTAAGGAAACCGTTTCTCAGGCGGTTATTTCTAATATATAAAAAAAATACATACCTTCGTAATTTCAGCGTGTTTTTTTTAATTGTTGCCGCCGCCAGTATAACTTTATTATCGATTAAATTTTCTTTAAAGGAAGATTTAGAAAAAACTGTTTACGCGGCGAAGGAAGCGAAATTAAAATTAGCCCGGTTTCAATCTCAGCTTTTGCGGATAGAAAAGATAAAATTAGAGCTTATTAGAGAAGACTCTTCGCAAAATCAGGAATTAGAGTTGTTGTTTTCAACCAAGGCAATGAGCAGGAAGTATTTTGAATTATTAACGGTCATGGCCGAGTTGGTGCCGCAGGACTTATGGATAAACCGCTGTAGTTTGTTTGAAGATAAAATCCAAATAAGCGGTTCTACGCTTGATAATCAGTTGATAACTCAGTTCATGGACAAATTGGATGATTCAGGATTTTTTAATAACAGCAGGTTTACTTCCAGTGAAAAACAGGAGCGGGATTCGCATATCATATATAACTTTCAGATATACACCGATCCGCTATGGAGGGTAGAATAATGGGAATGTAGGGAAATAACAAATAAATCACAAAAATCAAATTCAAATGACCAAAACAGAAAAGTTATTGTATCGTTTTGAACATTCGGAAATTGGAATTTGGGAATTATTTGTAATTTGGTGCTTGTGATTTGAGATTTATAGAAACTTTTAAAAATAACAGGACAAAATTCAAAATGATTGGTAATATTGAGGAAATAATAAGAGTGTTTAAACACTGGTATAATAAATTACAGCTTAAAGAAAGGCGTTTGTTTGTTGTCGGCGTTATTATTTTTTTCTGTTTCTTTTATTTCAATTTTTTTCTGAAACCGCTGTTAAGAAAAATATCGGCGCATAAAATGGAACGGGAACGGGTTGATGACAGCGCTAAATTATTGATATCTCAGTTTCCTGATCTAGATAAAAGTAATCAAGAGCTGAAAGACATTAGGGCGAATATCGCGGCAATGGAATTTAAAATCGGGGATATTAAAGCTAAACTGCTTAATGTTTCAGATGTTCCGCGGTTATTATCTAGATTGATTGAATGCGCGAGGGGATTAAAAATAGATTTTCAATCAGTAAAGCAGGAGGTAGTAACCGATAAAGAGGGGTTTGCTAAATTGTTTATTGATTTGGAATTCGAATCTAATTATGAAACGGCGGTTAATTATATAAAAAATATAGAAGAGATGTCTTCATTTGTTAAGATTGAAGAGGTAGATATCGCGCAGTCTAAAGTTGATCCGCGTAATTTAGTAGGCGCGGCTTTAAAATTAAGCGCTCTTTTGTCATCAGCGCCGAAATCCGGAGCGGAACCGGCGTTAACCTTTGAAAAAAAAGAAGAAGGAATCGGTAAAGTAAGTATAAATCGCAGTCCGCTCGCGCCTAAATTTAGTACCGGCAAGGTCAAAAAGAAAGCGCTTGAACTTAACGGAATAACTTATCGCGGAAAGCAAAGCGGTTCCAGCGCTATTATTAATAATTCTGTGGTAAAGACCGGCGATATGATTGAAGAAGATTATAAGGTTGAAGCGATTTTATCCGATTCCGTAATAATCAACGATGGCATTGAGACTCAGGTTCTGAATATAGAAAGATAAATTGGGAAGATAAGGATATATAATCAAGATACAAGAAACAATAACCAATAACCAAATAATGACCAATAACCAAATTAAAATAACCAAAAAAGACAATAAAATTAGAGATAAGTTAATCTGTTTGGTAATTGATTATTGGATATTGGAATTTGTTTGTATCTTGTAACTTGTATCTTAGTAATTGATTATTTATTATGGCGCTGTTGCAAAATACCTTTTTGTCATTGTCCGGTTTATCCGGACAATCTAGGAAGTCAATAAAATCAATGGTTCTGGATCCTCCGCCTTCGCGGAGGATGACATTTTTTGTGTTTTGCAACACCGCCATTATAAGGGGGAGGTAATATGTATAAACAAATGGAAGTGAGAATAATAGTCTTATTTATTTTTCTTACAGGATTGTCCTCTCCTGGCTTTGCTTACGAAAATAATCCGGTAACGGCAAGTGAAGTTCCTCATGCTTTTGATTACGCATTTAAAGACGCCGAAAATAATTATCTTAACGAAAAAATTAATTTAGACTATAAAGACGCGGATATTTCAAGTATTTTACGTTCATTAAGTTATAGTTATAATTTAAATCTGGTTACCTCCACGGAAATTAAAGGAAAAGTTACCATTGCTTTAAAAGATATAACAATCGCCGACGCTTTAGACGCGATATTATCGGCTAACGGATATGATTACAGCGTTAAACGCAATATAATTTATATTACTCCCGGTATTTCCGAAGGTTCCCAACTGATTAGCGTGCCGATAGTTTTAAAGTATCTCAAAGCTGTCGACAGCCAGAGTTTTTTGCGCAAGAGCCTTTCTCCCAAAGGAGATATAAAAGTTCATGAGATTTCAAATACACTTATTATTACGGATTACTATGCCAATATTGATAAAATAAAAGAATTGCTTAGAGTTATTGACCATCCGCCGCAGCAGGTGCTTATTGAGGCTAAAATAGTAGATATTACTTCTAAGGATTTGAATAATTTAGGAATAACCTGGCAAGTGGATTATGATCCCGGCAGGGGGATATTTAAGAGAAATACCGCGACCAGCGAAAGCTTAGACGTGACTTCAACAATAGCAGGGCCTTCTTCAACCCTTTCGGGAGGTCAGTTTAGAATAGACACACTGGTGTTAAAAGCGTTAAGCGCTTCTGCCACGATAGACGCTTTAGTTCAGGATCAAAAGGCGCATTTACTGGCTTCACCTTCGATCGCGGTTTTAAATAACCGCGAGGCAAGAATTGTTATAGGTGAAAAGGTTCCTTATAAAGAGCGGACGCAGACTACCACCGGAACTACTGAAACTACTAAATTTATTGACGTGGGTACGACTTTGCGCGTGACCCCGTCTATTAATGACGACGGATACATTACGTTAGATATTCATCCTGAAGTTTCTTCGGTGAGCGCTCTCCTAGACGCCGGGCCGCGCATCACTACGCGTGAAGCCGATACTATAGTGCGGATTAAAGAAGGAGAAACGGTTGTTATTGGGGGGTTGATAAAACAAGAAGATAATCAAACTAGGTCGCGTGTGCCTTTGCTGGGATATATTCCTATTATAGGCAGTATTTTCGGCAACCGCAGTAAGGATCAAACTCAAATAGAATTGGCTGTTTTTATCACGCCTAAAATTCTACGTTCGTATGAAGAAATGATCGCTTTTGGAGAGAATCGGTATCAGGAAGAGTCTTGTGTGAATATTTTAGCCAGCGGCAGGCTCAACGCGCAGATGAAGTTATTTGAAAACGCGAGAAATCTTCAGGTTGGTAGTGGGTTAGAATCTCGACGAAAAGAAGATTGGCAGCGTAAAAGACAGGCGTTAGCTATTTACGAAAATATTTCTACTCAGTTTTCCGACAGCCCTAAAGCCGCGGAAGCGAGTTATCAGGCGGCGTTAATTTATTATTATGATTTAAGTGAACTCTATTTCGCTAGAGATTTATGCGCTAAAGTAATATCAGATTATCCGCGGTCACCTTTCGCGGTAAAAGCTAAAGATTTACATAAGATAATTAGTGACAGTTTATCTAAACAGGCAGAGGTAGAACTTAAACTGAAGGCTAGAACAAAGGCGCGGGAAGAAAAAGCGCGTCTAAAGAGAGAGAAAAAAGAACAGAAAGTTCGTTTATCGCGGGAACGCGAAGCAGAACTCGTGAGGATAGAGAAGGAACGCGGGATTGCGCGCCAACACCAGGCGCTGATGAGAGAAACAGAAAAGCAGGAACGGGAAGAAAAGAAAGCGCGCTTGGCGCGGGAGAAGGTAGCAAAGAACCAGGCGCGAGAGCAGGCGCGTGAGCAGGAGAAAGCGTACCAGGCGCGAGAACGCGAAGCAAGAAAACAAAATCGAAAAATAGAGAGCGAAGCAAAGAAACAGGAAAGCGAAGCAAAAAAACAAGAGCGAGAAGTAGAAAAAGCGCGGCAGGAAGGGGAGCGTAAGTTAGAGCGGGAGCGCCAGTTGAAAGAGCGGGAAGAAAAGCAGGAACGTTTGACGCGAGAGAGCGAAGCAAAGAAAC
>JAHISK010000032.1 GCA_018818105.1 Candidatus Omnitrophota bacterium
TGGTCTATGGTCTATGGTCTATGGTCTATGGTCTATTAATCAATCCCTTTTTTCTCAATAATTTATGATAGCTCTGCGCGAATCTATGAGCTTGGTCCCTTATTCTTTGTAAAAGATGTAAACAAGGGTTATCTTTAGGTATAATCAAAGGACTTTTTTTATCAGGAAACCATATCTCCTCATTACGTTTAGCAATCCCTATAAGAGCGGAAGCCTCTCCTAAAGCAGCCATTTCTTGCCTCACCCTCTGAACATGCCCTTTACCTCCATCAACAATAATCAAATCAGGCAGTTTTCTATTTTCTTCTATAAAACTCTTATATCGGCGCCTAAAAACTTCTCCTATCATAGCATAATCATCTATTTTTTCTACTTCTTTTATTCGATACCGGCGATAACTATTTTTATCAGGCTCTCCATCTCTAAACACAACTACTGCCCCAGTTGCCTGCTTTCCACTCAAAGAAGATATGTCCATAGCCTCAATAACTCGCGGCAAAGAGCTTAACCCCAAAATTTCCTTTAAAGACAAAAGCTGATTAACACTTCCTTTACCATGATAAAGCGTATTTAACACAACCAATTTATCCCTTTCTCGAGCAGCTTCTTCAAACTTTTTCTGCTCTGATAATTTTTTCATGTTTTTCTCTAACTCGCGAATTAGCTTTTCCCTTTCCCCCTTTAGTATTCTATAAATACTTCTAATATTCTTTCTATATTCCCGCGCCGACACCTTCTTAGCACAAGGGCCCGGGCAAAGACCAATATGATAGAATAAACAAGACTTTCGAAACCGTCCCCGGCAAGAACAATAAGGAAACACTTTTCTTACCATATCTAAAGCTGCTTTTAAAAGTTTTACCTTAGGATATGGTCCCAGAAGAATACTATCTGTTTTACCTTTTGGCCTAGAAACAAAAATACGAGGGAATTCATCTTTGGTTATTTCTACATAAGGATAACTTTTATCATCTCTTAAAGCAATGTTATATTGAGGTTTTCTTTCTTTTATTAAAGAAGCTTCTAAAATTAACGCTTGCGCTTCGCTTTGACACTCAATATACTCAATATCCTCAACCTTACTCATAAAAACATCGGTCTTGTGAGTCCTACTAGATAAAAAATAACTAAGTACTCGCTTTTTCAAAGAAGCGGCCTTACCTATGTAAAGGGTTTGATCCTTCTTCGATTTCATGATATAAACGCCGGGAGTCTGAGGAAATTGTTTTACCTTGTTTTTAAGCATATCTTGTTAGAAACCAGTAACCAGTTTACAGAAACCAGAAGAAAGAGAGTCCCTAGAAATAGGCATTTACTGATTTTCTCTGATTTCTAGTTACTCTTTCTTTCTCTCTTCTCTGGTTTCTGTACTCTGGTTTCTGGTTACTCTTTCTAAAATCATTCTCTTCACATACTCTAACTGCTTTATACCAATAAAGCTTCCTATCCCAATAAATATAGCCACAAACACCCCTACTACAACACAAATCTTAATATATTTAGAAAGCTCTAACGACTGCCAAAGAAAACGTGAAAATATTCCTGAAACAATGCTAAGCGATATTACTTTTATAAATTGAGCCTTAGTATCTTCCCAAATAATCACGCCTATTTTTTTTATAAGGGCGTGGTAAAGCAAAAAAACATTACAGCCGGCAGCTATACTACTACCTAAAGCAACTCCTCCTACCTTCAAAGGGAACATAAATAAAACGCTCAATCCCACATTTAGTAAAAGACAAATCGCCGTAGTCTTTGCCGCGGTAGCTGTATCTTTTAACGCGTAAAAAGCGCTTACTAATAATTTTATCAAACAAAAAAAGAATAATCCAAAGGCATAAAAAAAAAGCGCTCCCGAAGTAAGAAACCAAGAAGTATCCGTGAACGCTCCCCTTCTAAAAACGACATCTATTATTCCGCTCGGAATAAAAAGAAAAATACTCACAATAGGAATAATAAAAAAAACAATATTCTGAAAAGAAAAAACAAAAAGCTTCTTAAACTTGCTTATATCTTTCTCCTTATGGCAAGATGATAAATCCACAATTATAACGCGGGATATAGAAAGAGCGATTAACGCAAAAGGGAATTGAATCAATCTATTCGCGTAATAAATAGATGATATAGCACCTTGACCTACTATAGAAGTTAAAGAGCATAATATAGTATCTAAAACAACGCTTAAATGATAAATCACACTTGACCAAACGCGAGCAGGAAATAATCTTAACATTTCAATAATATCTTTATCTTTAAACAGTCCCTTAAAGTTAACCCTAAAGACAAATCCTTGCTTCTTTAGAAAAATAAAAGGGAAAATTATTTGTAAAATTCCGGCAACGATTACAGAAACAACAAGAATATAATTCTCGAAAAATCTGCTAAAAAACAATATCCCTATAATGAATGACGCGTTCAAAAAAGCCGGTGTTAACGCGGGAACAAAAAAACTCTTCAAAGACTGTAAAATAGCATTTATATTTACCGAAATTCCTATAAGAAGAAGATAAAAAAAAGTTATCCTGGTAAAAGAAACCGCAAGATTAAACTTATATGTTTGAGATAAAAATCCTGGAGCAATCGCTATAACTAAATATTTACTAAAAATAACCCCTAACAACGTGATCGCAGATAAAATAATGAAAAACAAAAATAAAAGGTTGCTGCCGACATTGAAAATTTTGGATTTATCCTTGTGGTGTTCAGATAAAATAGGAACAGCGATAGAATCAGCAAATCCTTCACCAAAAACGCTGCGAAACAGATTCGGAAGCCTAAAAGCAACCAAAAAAGCTTCTAAAATTGGCGAAGTTCCAAAAAAAGATGCAATCAGAATATCCCTTATAAATCCCAGAAACCGGCAAATAAGCGTTCCAGAACCTGTTAATGAAGTGTTCTTTATGATTTTTTTAAACATATACCTTAAAACCCTGCCATCAGTTCTTTAAGCTATGGAATTAGGGGCTTATGAGTACCGAGGCAATCCCCTAAAATCTTCTTGACAGCCAACATTTATTCTGATATAAATGCTTCTTACAAAATATAAGGAGATATTTATGCCACAAAAACTGTCAGGAAAAAAAGAACTACGAAAAACTAAAAAAAGACGCCTAAGAAACATTGATATTAAACAAAAAGTTAAAATTACTATAAAAAAACTTAAAGCCGCTATTACCGCTAAGGATTTTGAAACTTGCGAACAAATGCTAAAAGTTGTATACAAAATGTTAGATAAAGTAGCTTCTAAAGGTGTAATTCATCCGAATAAAGCGGCACGGAAAAAAAGTCGTATTGTCAAATTATTAAATAAAGCGAAATCAGCTCCAGCCAAAGAAACAACCCCCGATAACTAAAAATCTTTAAACCCTTTCTAATGCTGGCGTGGAAGAAAATAATTTAGCCAGCAATAATTCAATAGTAAGCTTTGTATCTATTCCTTTTTCCTTTATTGCTCTATCCGCTTCCCATAAATATGAAAACTTAGTTTCTTTATCAAAAGTATTTTTGGAATATGATACTTCCCGGACAAGAACACCCAAAATTAACGGACCTATTTCTCTAGGATTACTCTTCTCAAAAAGCCTTTCTAAAAAATAGAAAGAAGAATTTAAATCTTTATTCCGCGCGCTCCTTTTAAAATCCTCTAAAGAAACTTCTTTTATCCTGGATGCGACTTTAAAAATAGCCGCTTCTTTAAAAAGAAGACTAAAAAATGCATCGCTACTAATTTTCTTGTCTCTTTGCAACTGGAAATAATCCTTCTCTATTTCCAGAATAACATAACTGCTAGAAACTATTCTTCTATAATTTTCAAAAAGGAATACCCTAACTTCTTTAGCTAAATTATAGGCATCCTTAATTATTATGATTTTTTCTCGATCAAAAGAAAAGGTAAGGATTTTATCTTTAAAAGTTTTAATATCTATTTCTTTTCCATAAAAAGTAAAGATACTAAGCTGAGAGGGTATCTGCTGCCGGAGGCGTTTCTTTATGGCATCAAGAGTATTTTTACGCTGCTCGAAATCTAGCCCGGCAACTATAAAAGTTTTTTTCTGACTATTTACCATTCCTCAACAACTGCCTCTAGAATCCTACGCGCGGTATCATCGATAATATCTGTCTGAGCATTTTCTTCCGTCGTCTGCTGCGCTCCTGACAAATAGTAGCTGGTTTCACCTATCACTTGCTTCTCTTTTATAACCTCACCATCAGAATCAATGAGTTTAGTCATAACAACAAGCCTTAGACGCTGTTCCTGAACATCTTTACTATCCGTATATCTCAACGTTTCTTTTTGATACTCTGTAATATTGCAACTTAAAACTAAAGCATTTTCTTCTACACTTACAACTTTTAAATATCCAAACACATTAAACTTATTAACAATAGTATTGGTTAACCGCTTCTCCAATAAAACAGGAGATACAGTATAGTTAGAATTACGTCTTGATTCAGAAGTTATATCTACTTTATTTACCACAGGCTTTATCATTATTCTATCTTCTTTATAGACAAATCCCTTGGTCGAATATCCGCAGCCGGATAGTCCATAGACCATAGTCCATAGTCCATAGATTAGAATAATAAGCTTTTTATTCTTCATAGCTTTGTAGCTCCTTTATCTTTTCCTCTGCCAATGAAACATAATCGCTGTCGGGATAATCATCAACCACTACTTTATAATAAATAATCGCGCTATTATACTTTTTTTGTTTTTCATAGAACTGAGCGATATCAAACTTCTTCTTTGCTTCTTTATTCCTTAACTCTGACAATTTATCGGTTGCCGCGGCCACTACGTTCGCGTGTGGATGCTTCTTTATAAATTCATCCAGCCGTCTTGTCGCCTCTTCCAAAGCAGAAGAATCATACCCTCCGCCAGGATAAGCTTTAGCTGTTGCTATCGCCAGCTGATACCTTGAAGGAAGCGCCCATTCGCTGTCAGGATAATCATCAATGACTTTTTGAAAAGCCTCTCGCGACGCGTCAAAGCGAACCAACCCCATAAGAAGAACTCCCAGCTTATACTGCGCGACAGCAGCATATTCAGAATAGGGAACCTTATCCACTATTGTCTTAAAAATCTCAATTGCCGGATGCTCAACAAAATCATACATTGATACCCCTAACCACCTTTTAGGTTCCCGGCTCAAAAAATACTCTCCTATTTCGTACTGGCTCTTAACAATCTCTTTTATTCTCTGACTATTAGGATAACTAACCAGCACCTTCAAATACTCTAAATAAGCCTGATAAGGCTGCTTTAACTCTTGATAGCACTTTCCTATAAAAAATTGAGATTCCGCGGCTTCAACGGCGTCGGGATAATTAACAATAAGCTTCTTAAACTTCTGTAGCGATACCTTGTATTGCTTATCATCAAAATACTTCTGAGCCTCTCTGTATTGAAGATAGGGAGTAACTAACGCCGAGTACTTAGGATTCTTAAATTTTTTTGTCTGAGGCGACCAGATCCAAAACGAATAAGCGTTAAAAGAAAATAAAGATAATAATATAAAAACAACTACTTTTATCATGGATTACTTTTTTTCTTGTAACAAAATGTTTTTTATCTGTTTTTTCAGCTTTGGAATATCCTTCCTCGCAGTGTCCCAAACAGCTTCTAAATCCACTCCAAAATAATCATGAATAAGTTTATCACGCATACCAGCTATATCTTTCCACGGAATATCTATATAGCGATTACGTAAACTTTTAGATATGTTCTTTGTGGCTTCACCAATTATTTCAATTTGACGAATAACCCCATCCTGAATAAGAGTAGTAGACATAAATTTTTTGCAATTTACTTTCTTTAAATATTTCTCAATCAACACCATCGCGTCATCAATATGCCGCAAATATACTGTATCATCTTTTTTCATCCGTAAATCACCCGGGCCTGGCTTTCAATCCTATCTATAAGATAGGGACTTATTGCCTTTCTGGTTAATAAATCTACTTTTATTCCTATTGTCTCGGATAGTTCTCTTTCTATCCGCACTACCTCAAGCAAACTCTTTCTTTTGGAAAATTTAACTATAAGATCGATATCGCTTCCTTTTTTTGCTTCTCCTCGGACATAAGAACCAAATAAGACAATTCTTACAGCGTCTTTCCGTATAAGAAAATCTTTGATTTGTTTCAACTTTGTTTTACGCATAACCGTATTATACCTTATAAAATATATTCTTCAAAAACTTATTTCCCTTCCACCATTGACAATTTATTTTTCAATATTTCGGTTCAGTCGAAAAAAAGTTAATTACATCTCATCAAGATACAACTCTTATGGTATCATCCTGTCATAAAAAGTCAAAAAGATTATTACAAGCAATAGCTATCCGAAAAACTCGTTTTTTCCATACAGCGCATGTTATAATTCAGACGTACAGATTAATACGCCCTAATTACCTTCGATTCGCCGGCATTACTTTACTTAGAATATCTTCTTTCTATCCACGTTCATTAATCACTCTTTTTAATTTCCTATACCGCCAAATAATAACTAATGTTACCGTAAGAAGAACATAATAAACACCTGCCATATAAGAAGAAAACCTACACTCAAAATAGGCAAGACTAAACGAACCGAATACCCGCGAAAGAAAAACAAACCCGAATACTCCCAAAGAAAGAATACTCCCTATAGATTGAGCGATAAATCCCAGGGCTGAAAAAACAATCAACAAAAAACCAGTAGTTAAAAGAAGAGTGAAAACCGGAATTAAAATTAAATTATAAAGCACGCTAAAAAAGTATATCCGTCCAAAATAATATGAAATTAACGGAGTAAGGAAAAGAGTAACGCAGAAAGAGCAAAAAAACAAACCCTGAACATAATTAAAAAATCGATTCTTAAAAACTTTAATAGGAAAAATCTTAAACCAAACAATTAATGCGAATACCGCCAAATAAGATAGTTGAAATCCTACTTCAAACAATGCCAGAGGATTCATTATAAGCATACATAATCCTGCTAATCCTAAAGAATTTAAAAGGTTTACTCTACGCTTCACAAAAAATCCTGTCACGAAAAAAGAATACATGAGCGCTGCCCGTAATGTAGACTGAGCCATTCCGGTAAGAAATGTGTAGAGAAAAAGAAATAAAACAGAAATTATCAGACATTTCCTGAATGGCAAATAAAAAAGTCTAAGGATAAAAAACACTATCAACGATATAAGCCCCAGATGAAGCCCACTTAAAGCTAGAAGATGCGCGACTCCCGAATCCGTAAGTATTTGTTTCTCATCCCCTAATACTTCCCTTCTTCCCAGCAATACCGAAGACATAAATCTATATCCTTGCTCACTAAGGTTATTTTTAAACACGCCAAGAATATAATCCGTAGTTTTGCGCGCATAGCTATCCCAGAAAGATTGTGGCAATTGCTCAATTTTCGCATCTTTTTTTACCCATAAGCTATAAAAAGCTTTACCTTTATATTGTTGTTTACTCAACCTGGCCTTTAGCCGGTAGGAACCTAAATACCCTAAGCTACGGGTGTAATCATTAACCCGCACCCGTTTATTGAAAGCTTTTACAATAGCATAAAGACTGTTACGTTTAGACTGTTCCTGAGGTAAAGAAATTACTTTGATTACATATTCACCTGGTTCGCCTAAATAAGAAACTATTCCCCGACTGTGCCGCGCCGAAGGAATAACCCATAATCCGCCGAGAGAAATAAAAAGCACTATGATAAAAATGTCAGAAAGGAATAATCTCTGTTTTTTGTAGAAAAAAATTACCAAGGCACCCGAAAAAACACAAGCGCTAAGAAACACCCAGAATAAAGGAAAAGAATGGCCAAGGATAATCCCCGTCAAAAAGGCTAGAAAAATACCGAACAACAACAAATGACCGAAATTCTTACTTTTCATTTAGAAAATTATATAAGAACCTCCAGGGTCTGTTAAAAGACAACATATTTTTTGATACGCTCAGCTTTTACGTCCCCGATACCCTTAATCTTTTTTAGGTCATCAAAATTACTAAACGCGCCATATTGAAAACGATATTTTATTATTAACGCGGCTGTTTTATCTCCTATCCCAGGAAGTTTAGTTAATTCATCTTTACTTGCTGTATTTACATTTATAACTTCTAACCGGTTCTTTACCCCTGAAAAAACCGAATCCTTATCTATTACGACAGAACTGGGCTTAACATAATTCTTGTTCGCAAAACGCAACAAGCTTCCCGTCAAAATCAAAATCCCTATAAAAACAATAACTTTTCTTTCTGTAGGAGTTAGTAAAAACATATTTTATAGCGTAGAACGAATAGCGTTTAGCTCATAGAAAAAAACTATTTACTCTATACGCTAACCGCTAGATAACAATATTCACTATTTTTTTCTCTATATAAATGATTTTTTTAGGCGTGCGGTTGGCGGTTACCTTTAAAACCTTAGCAAGAGCTAAAGCTTTCTGCTCAATATCTTCCTTAGCCCACTTAACGTTTATCTTCATCTTATCTCTTACTTTACCATTAACTAAAACAGCCACCTCTACCTCTTCTTGATGTAAATGTTTTTCATCAAACCGCGGCCAAGCTTGACTGAATATCGATTTATCATTACCGAAAACTTTGTTTACTTCTTCACTAATATGGGGTGTAAACGGCGCTAACAACAAAAATACAGTTTCTAGCGCCTGTTTAAATATTTCTTTTCTTAACTCTCCCTCAGATAAACTTTTATATGTTTGGTTAACCAGCTCCATAATCCT
The DNA here is from genome assembly GCA_018818105.1 of Candidatus Omnitrophota bacterium. GTDB lineage: Bacteria > Omnitrophota > Gorgyraeia > Duberdicusellales > 4484-171 > JAHISK01. Next base: position 8,736 of record JAHISK010000032.1, read on the forward strand.
ACTTATTGCCGTATTAAACTGAAAATTACCTTCCAAATCAGCAGTTACCTCTCTTATAGTAGAATGCATCTTCCTTACTACTGCTTTTTCACATTCATTAAAACTGTCTGCGGTGTCACCTTCTTTATACTCTTTAAACATATCGACTAACCTCAAACACCGCTGAATAAACCGCCAACACCCGGAAACACCTTCATCCTGCCATTCAGCGTCTTTCTGAGGCGGCCCCATAAAAAGAATATACAGACGCATTGTATCAGCACCATATTTTTCAATAATATAATCGGGAGCGACAACGTTGCCTTTTGACTTTGACATTTTCGCCCCATCCTTTACAATCATTCCCTGCGTAAACAACCTCTTAAATGGTTCAGGAAATTCAGTTTTTACGCTATCTATATCTATAAGAAATTTATATATAAACCTTGAATACATAAGGTGTAATATCGCGTGCTCCACGCCGCCAATATACTGATCTACCGGCTGCCATTTAATTATTTCTTCTTTGTCAAAGGGAATATTTTCTTCCTTTGGCGATAGATATCGCAAATAATACCAGCTGGAATCAACAAAGGTATCCATAGTGTCAGTCTCCCGCTTAGCTTCTTTTCCGCATTTTGGACACTTTGTTTTTATAAAATCTTGAACATAAGTTAATGGGGACTGCCCCGTGGAAAGAAACTCAACCTCCTGAGGAAGAGTAACCGGCAAATCTTCTAAAGGAACAGCTACTTCACCGCACGTCAAACAATAAACAATAGGTATCGGCGCTCCCCAATAACGTTGCCGAGAAATCAACCAATCTCTTAACTTATAATTAACCGCCTTTTTCCCTATTCCTTTATTCTCCATATATTCGACAATTCTATTTTTTGCTTCTTCTGAACTTAATCCATTAAACTCTCCTGAATTAACCAACACCCCTTCCCCCTCATACACCTCAAACTCTTTATCAGAAGTCCGATGACAGAATTCCGAAGACTGATTTCTCTTCTGATCTTCATCATCGATTTCCTCTCCGTTTTCTGTTCTCTGTCTTCGGTCTTCGGTCTTCGGTCTTTTAATAACTTCAATAATTGGTAAATCATACTTCTTGGCAAACTCATAGTCCCTCAAATCATGGGAGGGAACACACATGATCGCGCCGGTACCGTATCCAGTAAGAATATAATTAGCTACCCAAATAGGAATTTTTTTACCGGTCATAGAATTAAGAGCATATTTTCCCGTAAAAATACCTTCTTTATCAGAACTATCCAGAAGCCGCGCGCAAGGCGGCTGATTTCTTAATTTCTCTATAAATATTTTTATTTCTTCTTTATTAGAAACGTCCTCTAAAATCTTATCTAAAATAGGATGTTCCCAATTTAATGCCAGAAATGTCGCCCCAAAAATAGTGTCAACTCTGGTTGTAAAACACTCTATCTTTTCACCATATCCTTGCACGGAAAAATTTATCTCTACCCCCCAAGATTTCCCAATCCAATTCTGCTGCATGCTTTTTACTCTATCCGGCCATTCACTAAGAAAATCTAAGTCTTTTAATAATCTATCGGCGTAATCTGTAATTTTAAAAAACCACTGATTTAACTTCTTCTGATCAACCTGAGTCGAACAGCGTTCGCAAACTCCATCAATTACCTGTTCATTAGCTAAAACCGTTTTACACGAAGAACACCAGTTAACATACGCTTCCTTTTTATAAGCAAGCCCTGCTTTATAAAGCTGCAAAAATATCCACTGCGTCCATTTATAATAATCCGGCAAGCAGGTTGTAACCTCTCTATCCCAATCGTAACCAATCCCCCAACTATCCAGCTGCTGTTTTATCCTATCTATATTCTTAAGCGTCCATTCCCTAGGATGAATCTTTCGTTTTATTGCCTGGTTTTCTGCCGGCAACCCAAAAGCGTCCCACCCCATAGGGGATAAAACCTCTAATCCTTGCATCATCTTATATCGGACGACAGCATCACCAATAACATAGTTACGGGCATGACCCACATGAAGCTCACTAGACGGATAAGGAAACATTACTAAACAATAATATTTATCTTTTGAGCAACCCTTTGTATCTACCTTAAAAAGACCCTCTTTCTTCCAAAAATCCTGCCATTTCTTATCAATTTGTTTATTATAATCCATTCTTCCTCCTCTTACCTTATTTGTTAAAGGGTTAGGGTCAGGATACCGGTTTGGAAAATTGGGTTAGGTAGTTAGTGTCTTTTACACCTAACCTTGACCTAACTACCATACCGGCTTCTTGACCTTAACCCAATGACCTATCCCGAAGTTGCCTAAATTTCATATCCTACAATTATTAACCATTATACAGCTTTCTTACTACCTCAAGATTCCTCATATCATCTTCATCTGTTTTCTTAGGCGTTTCTAAAATAAAAACTAAATTTCTAAATACTTCGTTTCTCAAAATAAGCTCAAACCCTTTTTTTCCAATACACCCTGCCCCAATATCATAATGCCGGTCGTTTTTTGACCCTAACTTCTCTAATGTGTCATTAAGATGAATAACTTTAATCCTATCTAAACCTACTTCGTTCTTAATTTCATTAATTAATTCATCTAACCCCTCTTGGGTATTTATTTTATAACCTGCAGCCCAAGCATGAGCTGTATCTAAACAAACACCAACCCGCTTTGACCATTTAATATTTTCAAACACTTCTTTAAAATGAGAAAACTTATACCCTAACCACCTACCGCTGCCGGAAGTATTCTCCATAAGAATATTAGTTTTTACTCCTTTTGTTTCTTGAAGAATCTTCTCTAAAGCGTGAGCAATCCTTAATAGCCCCCGGCGCTCTGTCCCACCTTTAAAAGACCCCATATGCGTAACAAGGTAATCGGCACCTAACTTGTCCGCCTCCACTAAATCATCAATAAAATCTTTTATTGTTAGTTTATAAAACTTGATCCAGCTTGAAGCTAAATTAAGCGTATATGGAATATGCACAACGACAGGACTAATTTTTTCTTTTTTTACTTTTTGTTTAAATATCTTTATATTTTCTTCATCTAAAGATACTTTTCTAAACATCCTGGGGTTACGGGCGAAAATTTGCATAGTATTACACTCTAGCTTTTTAGCTCTATCCACTGAACTATAAAACTTACCTGCGCTGGAAGCCTGAACACCTAGTTTAAGCAATTTTATCACCTATCATATAAATATAAAATGGAGCCGGAGGGATTTGAACCCTCGACCTCAACGCTGCCAGCGTTGCGTGCTCCCAACTGCACCACGGCCCCATACTCCTTCGCAATGAAAAATACTAACTTCAAATCACACAAGATATTATCATCAGACACAGAAATTGTCAATTGACAAAGAAATTAAGAAATGCTATATTTAACTAGCTCTTTATATATCTTTTTCACGTTTTCTCCAAATTATGACCTATGAGCTATTCTTGCCGGAGTGGTGGAATTGGCAGACGCGCTGGACTCAAAATCCAGTCTCCGCAAGGTGGTGAGGGTTCAACTCCCTCCTCCGGCACCATAGCTTCAACGCATTCACTTTTACCCCCCTTTTATTAACTTCTTTTTTACATTAAGACATTGTTGGATACAATCATCCCTTCGGGAACTCCGATTTCATCGGAGATTGTAGACAACTCCCTCCTCCGGCATTTTCATATTCCTTGCCCCTTTCTTTATATTTGCGAATAGATCGCGCCTCTACTGAACAGCCTCCCCCCTATTTATTTAACCGTTTTCTGGTATAATAGCTTAATATGGATTACAAATTCAAGCTGGATAAGTTTCAAGAAGAAGCAATAGCTTATACTCGAAAAAACCATTCCGTAATTGTAAGCGCGCCAACCGGAGCCGGTAAAACTCTTATTGCCGAACACATCATAGAAGATTGTATTAGCCGCGGTAAAGGCGTAATTTACACCGCGCCCATAAAAGCGCTAAGTAACCAGAAATTCAGAGATTTCTCAAAAAAATACCCCGAAAACACAGGAATTCTTACCGGCGACGTAAGTATAAACCGAGACGCCGCTATCCTTATTATGACAACAGAAATTTTCCGTAACGCCATCTTAGTCGAACCCCAAAGTTTCGCCCACCGGGAATGGATAATTTTTGATGAAATCCACTATCTTGACGACATAGAACGCGGCACCGTATGGGAAGAAACAATTATCCTTCTTCCTCCTCACATGAGAATGCTGGCATTAAGCGCCACCATACCTAATATTGATGAATTCGTAAGCTGGTTAAGCAGCGTGCATAAATTTCCTATAAAATCAATCATTGAAAAAACTCGCCCCGTTCCTTTACACTTTTTTTTTCAATGTAACAACGAAATTTTTTCAGACTTTAAAAGGCTGCAAACGTCCGGCCTTATCAAAAAAGATTTAAAAACATTCTCTCATAAAAAAGAATATGCCCCTATTAAATCTAACCGCATGGATACGATTATTGAATTCTTAAATAAAAAAAATGGTCACCCATGTCTATACTTTTCTTTCTCCCGCAGAAGGTGCGAAGAATTAGCGGGAGAAGTATCACACCATACCTTTCTAACACCTCAAGAACAGGAAAAAATAACAGGCATTTTCAACTCTCTAATAGACAAATTTAACATAACTTCCGGACACCTTAGTTTTCTCTACCCTCTAATAAAAAAAGGTATTGCCTACCACCACGCCGGGCTTCTTCCCACATTAAAAGAAATTATTGAACAGCTTTTTACAACCGGCCTTATTAAACTCATTTTCACAACCGAAACCTTCGCGCTAGGAATAAACATGCCGGCAAAAACTGTTATTTTTGACAACATGAGCAAATTTTACGGTCGATACACCAGTTACCTTAAAACCCGCGACTTCTACCAAATGGCCGGACGCGCGGGAAGAAGAGGCATTGATAAAGAAGGATTTATCCTAGTACGCGTAAACCCTAATCGTATAGACACAGCATCCTTAGAAGATATTATCTATGGCAATTACGAACCAATAAGAAGCCAACTTAACTCCTGTTACGCGACTATATTAAATCTGTACAAAATAATGGGAAACAAAATTTACGATATATACCCCCAGTCTTTTCATTTTCACCAGGCAAAAAGTTGGGCAAAAAAAGAAGTTTTAGGTCTATTTAAACGTAAAATTTCCTTATTGAAAAACACAGAATACATCATTGGTGAAAAGATTAGCTGGAAAGCGGATCTGGCCGCCAAAGTCTACAGCTTTGAACTCCCCATTTCAGAACTTTTTGACAGAGGCATACTTGATGGACTTGACGAAGAAAGTTTATTTATCACAATAACCGCTCTGGTATATGAACCAAGGAAAGGGGAACAAAGACCTAAACTAAACAAAAAAATCAAACGCCTACGCCAGATGCTTACCGAAGTAATAAAAGATATTCATCGTAAAGAGCGAGATTTTAATATACGAGATTTAAGTAAAACCTTCTACTTCCATTTAAGCCAATATTGCACGTTGTGGTTTCAAGGAGCGGATTTTGCGAAATTAAGCAAAGCCTGCCACGTCGATGAAGGCGAAATTATACGCTACATTAGAATGAGCATTCAAGTATTTAGAGAAATATACGGCTCCTGCACAATAAGCCCGTCCTTAAAGATAAAAATAAAAAACTGCTTAAAAAAAATAAACCGCGACGAAGTAGACGCAGAAAAACAGCTGCGGCAGAAAATATAGATAATAAAAACATATCATATCTGAAAAAATTTACCTTGACAACACGAAAAATACCTGTATTATAAGCTAATTATGAGTAGAAGTTGTATATATTGTGGAAAACGAGCGGTATCAGGATCAACGATTAGCAGGCGGGGTCTACCTAAGTCAAAAGGTGGTGTTGGACTAAAAACGACTGGTATATCTAAGCGTAAATTCGCTCCAAACCTGCAACCTAAACATGTAATCATTGACGGTAAACGCCAAAAAGTTCTTGTATGCACAAAGTGCATAAAGCGCGGGAAATCAACAGTTTCAGCAAAATAACTCCCCTCCCCTTTCTTGATATAATCCATTTTTTACGAAATACTTATGTTTTGCTATTATATGGGAAACACGAAAATCTCGTCGAATCTTTTTGACTTTTTAACCCCTCGATGATACCATAAAACTAATAATTTCAGAAAAAAGGATGTTCGTATATTAATTGTTATAGAAAAACAATAAAATGCAAGAATTAAAAACCAGAAAACAAATCAGATTAAAAAATTATGATTATTCGTTGAATGGGTATTATTTTATAACCAGAGGTTCAAAAAACAGAAATAATATTTTTGGTGAAATTATAAATAA
>JAHISK010000033.1 GCA_018818105.1 Candidatus Omnitrophota bacterium
AAAGGCTTCAAAGATGTAAGGATAAAAATAAACACAGTTGAAATGGATACAAAAAACAAGAATAGAGTAACATCATGATTGATAAAAAGAAACATGCTCTCTGGCGATATAACAATCCAAAAAACAAGAATAACTACTGGGGGAATTGAATAAGCCCCAATGATAAGCGTTATTCCTTTAAAACATAAACTGACAAAATATTTTGGGTTTTTAACTAAATAAACCGGGAACAATAGCATATCTTTTATATTATTTCGATTACTTGCTGTTGTTCCTTTAGTATAATTTTTTATATACCAGATAAAGTGATTGATTTTTCTCTGTAACAATTTTTTTATCCCTAACTTTGGCACAAATATCCCCGAAATAATTATAACCGAAATAAGCATCATCGGAACGGGATTAAGATAAAATATAGACAAAAAGAAACAACAGAAAACAATATACTGCAGCCCAAATTGAGAAGAGATTATAATAGCCCAGCCAATAGGGAAACAAAAAAAGTAAACGAAATAATTACCTGACAAAAAACCATACGCGAATAAAATAATATAAATTAGACAAAGTAAATTTCCCATTGTTCTCCCGCCAATAGCTTTCAATCTTGCTGTAACAGGGCTCAAAATCGGTGAAGTAGCGTAAAGAAACGCCACCGCGGTTGGAGCGTTTATAACACCTTGTAACTTTATCTGCCACAAATCCCTAAATAAAAACACTGAAAAATAGTATACAATTATAATCGTAATTAAATCATAGATAATATTCAATAATTTACCAATTACAACCCAATATTTTTCTGGAAATCGAGAAACAATATAGTGGGGTAGCGGAGGATACCCCCTATATCCCTTGATAATAGAGTTCTCTACATTATCTTTCCAAAGGTTATTGATTCTTTTTATCCTTTTTATCATCCATAGATGAGAATATTCATCCGAAGCCTCTGACAAAAAGAACAAGAAACGAAGAACAAATCCTACAATTAATATGAATATTAGTTCCATTTAAATTCCTTTTGAATCCTTCATTATGCCTATCTGTTAACGGGAAATGGTATACAACTATCAATAATAGCCAAATTTTTTCATCATATCTTTGGCATATTTATTGAATATTTTCATTTGGTCATCTGACCACGAAAGCCAATCGGGAAATTCTTTTAAGACACCTGCCTTGTCCATTGGGGAATTAATACCCGAAGCGAATATTTTCTCTGTTTTTTTCAAATTAAACCCCCTAAGTCCCAAAAAATTAAAAATTGCCTCAAAATCACTCACCTTTATGGTGTTTACATTAATCAATCGCCATCTTTCCTTATCAAGCCTTGAGCTATAATTAAGCATTTGGTCATTAAATTCATTCCAATACCACGAACACTTCTCGAAACGATTCATATTCCTCCATTGCCCAAAATAAAACTCATCTGGATTCGGCCTTAACCGACTATAATCCCACCAATCCTGTTCTGGCGAAATAATCTTCGAGCCATCTTCATCTTCTCTCATACCAAAGATGTTACCTCGAGAAATATTGTGCCAATCCATCATAGACCGTACGACATCGCGGCCATCTCTGACTATAAAGATAAACTTGGGTTGCCAAAGATTATCTATGTATGGTATAAACGGCAAATAATTAGGATTCTTGTCCCCATATATAAGACCTCTATCAATTACTGATTTAATATGCCGCTCTTTTACTTCTTTAATAACCTCCATAGGCTTATTGATAGCCTTTTTGTATAAGTTTCTTGCCTCTATACAAAGCTTTGGCTCTTGTTCAATAAATATCTCTGAATTTGTACTGTTAGTAAATATCTTAGCAACAGCAGTAGTCGCGCTTCTAACCGAACCGATAATAAAGAAAATATTTTTCATTATGGTTCTCTCAAACTACTTAACTTTTTTGCACAAAACTTCATAAACGCCTTCTTCCTCATACTAGCTTTCTTTAAAAAATGAGACGCATGGTTCACCCCTGGGAATAACTACGATTCTGGCTTCTCCATCCGCGATAATATCGGAAAACCCAATTAGCGATAATATTTGGACAACAATATCGCGCGGCATAATAATCGACCCGCCTAAAATTGCATTTCCATTATTATAAAATTCTAAAGAATTTTTTATAGCTTCAATAGCCATTCTCCGAGGATCAAAATCTCTAGATTGATATGGTCTCTCAATAATATTATAAATATACCATCCAAGACCATTTGTACTAAAGTATAATTTGCCATCTGGTTTTAAAACACGATGAAACTCCTTAAGAGTTTTTCTAAAATCAGTATAATAAATTGTACTGTAGCAAAAAATCGCGTCGAAAGTTTCGGCAGGAACATTGATATCTTCTATATCGCCAAGTACAAATTCAATGTTTTCTATATTTTTTTTCTTTGCAACATTTATAGCCCCACGCAAGCGATTTATATCTAATTCTATCGAGTATACCTGTTTATTTAATCTCGCTAAGGCCATACTCCACTGACCAAATCCACAGCCGGCATCCAAAACATAAAATCTACCAGTAAAATTAATATTGCATAAACGCCTTATGTAGATATCTTCGGGTACTTGGTATACTCTCAAAAAGAATTCTCTATCACGCGCCGAAGAAAAAATCTTTGCAGTTTCATATATAAAATTATTTGATAGCGCCATGTCTATATAACCTACCTCGGAATAATCATTAATTGTGGTTCTTTCTTATTAAATGTGATGTTTTTTCTATAACCCTATGTAACACAGTAGGTAAAGTCAAAATTACTTTTACACCTTGTTTAAACGCCAAAATCATTGTGTTGTACACAATTTTTGTTTGCTTGAGCGGAGCTTGT
>JAHISK010000005.1 GCA_018818105.1 Candidatus Omnitrophota bacterium
GGTCAAGAAACCCGAATGGGTACCATATGTACGGGAAAAATGATCCTCGATTTCTTTCTTTAGTTTATTCAAAAAATCTTTCGTTACCATTTCAGAAACTTCAAAATCCAGATCAACCGACATCCGGTCAAGTCCATGAATAATGCGCAGTGCGGAACCCCCGTACATTATCCATTTATTGTATTCGGGATGACGGTAAATAAAATTAAGGACGTAAAACTGAAGTATCTCCTTAAGGGCATTTCGAAGAGTTTCGGCATCCATCTCCCCATGCGGAGCAAGATCATCAAGTGTCTTTTTTAAAATGGCGAGAATATATTCACTCATTGTTAATATATTCCTTTGTCATTGCATAAAATTTATTCTGTTCTTTTTTACCCATTTCATCGATGTCTATTCGTAAGTCTTCAACTACTGCTTTAATGTTTTTAAATCTAACACCCCGGAACTGACGAGTTTTGAAATAAAGCAGGTCAAATAAGGCTTTAGCCGGGGATGCAATAAAGAAATCCAGCCTCATCGACTGTCCGTCTACAGCCTTCCCTTTCATTAAGGAAAAATCTAAAAATAGTTCTTTTTTTATAGAGTTATAGCTAAAGTTTCCTGCTTTGGTAGTGTAATTTCTGGTCACCTTTGGCGTAACGGAAGTAACGCCATATATGGCTTCCGTGATAAGATTGTAAAATTGAAGGGCAGACCATGAACTGATATAGGAAGGCGTCCGGATAATGTTGGCTAGGTAAAAGGAATAGGAAATATTGCTTCTGTTCTTGCTAAAAAAATCGGCTGATATATACAACCCCTTTTTGAGTTGAAGGATTTCCTTATGCTTCAGAAAACGGCTAATATACGTATCCACTGATGTATCGGCAAGCTCCAGCTGTTTGGCTAGCTGATATAAACTGTCCTTGCTAAAATGAGGCAAAGATTTTAATTGCTCTAATAGGTTCTTCTTGCTTTTCATAATTATGACATAAATGTATCATAAAAGAAACGTGATGTCAAGACCTATATAATTCTTAGATGGGAATGGTAAGATAGATCGTTACCCCCCTATAGAGGATTTAACCATATGCGATTCGATATATTCCTTAAGTTCGGCTTGATTATTCTCTTCCTGAAAAAGTAAAGATAAACCGTAATAATTAACCGCCGGCGACTTTTTCACCCATATAACTTCGGCTTTTACCCTCATCATAGGAACTTTATCTCCAAAAAAGAATAGTCTTAACCTCAATATCTCTTTTTCATGGAACTCCGCCTCTGACTCACAATACAAGCCGCCCAAACTAATATTGCCGGCAAAACATTTAGCGGTTTTGGATTTATCCTGGGAATCAATTCTTAACAGCGCTGAGCGGCTGTAATCACGGCTTAAATCTAACCGACCTAATTCTCTGCGTTCCGCGGACTCACCGGATATCCACGGCTTATCACTCTCTTGAGAAGATAATGATTTACCCATTATCTTTCTTTTAACAAGCGCGTCTTTTAAAGCTTCGATGATTTTCTTAAGCTCCCCGCATTCCTGTTCTTTTTGTAAACTATTCTGTTCTTCCTCTTCAATAACAGCTTCCTTTTGCGCTAAGACTTCGTTTTTCCGTTCTAATTCTGACTGCAAAAATTCAAATGAACTCTTAAGCTGATTATAATCTTTTTCCTTCTGTACCTGAGCCTGCTCTATGGCCTTACGGATAATCTCTTCCTGATTAAGACGTTCTTCTTTTTCTCGTAATCGCGACTTAACCTTTATCAATTCACTATCGAATTGCGTTTTCCATTTATTTTTCAGATAGCGGATAATTAAAACTCCCAAACCTGAAAATAAAGCCAAACCAGCCAGTAAGAATATCCACAGGGAAATACTTCTACTTTTAACGGAGGAAACTATTGGTGAGGAAATTTTTGTTTCCGGCAGGAGATTTTCTTTAACGGGATTCTCTACCTCGTTAGAAATATTCTTACTGCCTACCGGAACAAATATTTCTGACGTCTTATCTTTATCGGGGCTTGCCTTTAGCAAACTATCTTTCTCTACTGTCACCTGTGGAGTGTTCGATACCTCTGTTTTAATCTCCTGTATGGATGTATCTTCTATCCGCGTTAATGCTTTATCCATTTCTCCAAGTCTTTTAATTATTTCCGCTCTCTCATCCTGAGTAATAATTTCCTGGGCATTCGCCTGAACAGCAAATACAAATAAGAATAATAAAACTATAAATAATCTCATGGCCTTTTCACCAAATCTTTTTCTTTAAATTCCTGTGCCTTCCATTCCGGTAAAACAGCGCAGGCCGCGGCTTTTTCTTCCAATCTTTGAACCTCAGCTTTACCGATGAATTCGGAACCGCGGTAAACCGATAAAACATCACCTAAATCCAGGCCGTCGGCACGGCCTAAATTTACCAGAATAAAGCGATATTGTCCATTCACGTCTAAAACTTCTCCGTTTAATAACGGGTTGGAAGTAACAACTATTTTCTCCAGTTCAATAACTTCCGATTTTCGGGAAAAATTCTGTAATCTTTCTTCTAAGTTTCTTTTTTCCGTTAAGGTTATTAGTAATTTGGATTCGGTTTCACGCCGGGCAGAAATCTCTTTTTCCAGTTTATTTAAAGCAAGGGTTATCTGCCGGTTTTTCTCCTTAAGCTCTTTCTCTATTTTCCGCTTAGCAACAACCGTTTCTCTTAACTCTCCCTCCACTCTGGATTTCTCTTTAAAGGTTTGGGACAATTGTCCCTCTGTAAATATCCTCAATGACTTTTCCTGCTCTTTAAGAATATAAAACAGAGTAGTAGTTACCAGCAGAAAGGCAATAATCACTGCCGCCAGGAATTTGGGCCTTACCTTCGGGGTTAATTTTGAAATTAATTTAGAAACTACCTTCATTTTTCACATAACCGGATTGGATAAATAAGATACGCCGCTAATTCTTCTACCCGATCCTTATACCGGTGATAAAAAGGAAGCAGACTCTGATATTCTCTTACTTTTTGAATATCTTTTATTTCCGTAACCTGAAAACTGTTAGGAAGTTTTTCTTTAACATTGTGGGAGGCACCGATAAATAGAATCGCTTTTTCGCTGTGTTTTAAAGTAGCGTCCATTCTTTTAACGATAAACTTGTCTCTTTTCTTTAATAAACTCTTTTTAACGAATTTATATTTGATAAAGGCGGATAGTTTCTGAACAAGGGATTTCGCCTGGGTTATGGCAACCAGGTAATCACGCTCCCGCTTAAGGAGCTGGAAATCTTCGGTTTTGACTAAAACCGCTCCCCGCTTCAGGAGATTTGAAATCAATTCATAATTTTTACTTCCCTGTTTTACGCCTTCTTCCACAATTTTTTCGCCTACTTCATCCTCCGCGACCATTCCATCCTGATAAATTTTTACGCCGGACACATCCTGAGTATCAAAATAATCCAATATGGCCTGCCAAAATCCTTCAACTGTTTTCTGGTGTTCATCCCAAACTTCCTGCCCTAAATCATCAATACCTCTTTTAGTTACGGCCATTGATATAGAACCAAGGTCGGCGCTGGTATGTATAACCGGAACATAAAGCAATCTTTTCATTATTTCTGCTCCGTCTTTGTTTCCAGACGGCTTATCCTTTTTTTCAATTCCTTATTCTCTTTCTCAATTACCTTTTCTTTAGCTTTGGAAGACAGATACGAATCCTGCTGCCACCAGTTTATGCCCATTTCCATAGCTTTATCAACAGACGCGATTAGAAGCCGTATTTTAATATTGAGAAGGTCTATATCGGCAAGTTGAACCCTAATATCTCCGGCAATCACTATTCCTTTATCGAGAATTTTCTCAAGGATGTCAGCTAAATTGGTAGACGCGACTGAATGGGACATTTTTGTATCAGACATTATTTTCCTCCTTTGCTATTCTAATTTTTTAGCTTTAATAATTAAATCCGCCGTTCTCCTGCGTAAATTAGCGATAAACCGGCAGTTTTTACAATGGATATTTTCTTCTTTGAAATCCGGACAGGAAAAAAGCGTATCCACCTTTTTTAACAATTCCTGGGCGTACATTGCTTTGTCCTGAACATCTTCAGCCTGATTAATTTTCTCCGTAATATCTTTCATTAAAAACTCTTGTTTGCGGAATGTCAGGCAATTTATTTTTGGTTCTTCTTTATGCTTATGCATAACTCCTCCGTTTACATTAAATCTCCCAAAGGGCCTAAATTTATATTTAAGTCCTCGTCTTTAAGCCCGAATATCTCTTTTAATTCTTTCATCTTCTCTTCTAATTTCATCAGAGCTTCTCCCACTCTCTCAACCTCCTCATCACTGAGAGAACTCGCGTTAACTCTGCGCATTGCCTGTTTTTCTAAAAGTTTACGCAATAACTCTACAAGCGTAAGCACAAGCTTAGCTAATCCCTTCTCAACATTTTTAGGGTCGATATTAATTCTTTCGGAATTAGAATTTACTGCTTCCCGCGGCTCTTTAACGGTTATTTTTAACACAGGCCTATCACTCATTTCAAGAAGGCTCCTCCTGGCCGCCGGACATAGGCGCGCCTCTTAAATGTTCCATTGTCTCCACCGAACTTATTAAAACCTTTAACCCCACATAAATAAGATCTACATCAGCCACTGAAATAATCAAATCGCCGGACACAACCGCGCCTTTATCCAAAACCCTGTCCAGAATTTCCAACAAAGTAACATCTTTTGATTTTGTAACCGTTTTATCCATAGTTTTTCTATCCGCGTTTATCCGCGTTCTTTTTATCCGCGTTTGTCTGCGTTTGACAAAAATTATATGCCGGCCAGGGGCCGGTACAGTCAATAAGAAACCCTTCTTGCTTATACGCTGTTTTCAGGCTGTCTGCAACAGCAATAAAATCTATAGCCGTATTTTCTTCAATAAGAAAAGCCGAATTCAGAATCATCTCTTCCTTTCTTTCCGTAACTTCTTTTGGCAATAATCTGTTAATACGCGACTTAACGCAATGCCGGTTTAACTCTTCAAAACAGGCTTTTGTGCAGCTACTGTATTTTTTATTTAAAAGCTGATTTATCAAGTCTTCCTTCTTCTTTTTTAGAAGATACCCTTTGCCCGAAGAAGAATTGTTGATTTCTTCATTTATATTTAAAATTTCCTGATCCCTGCTAATAAGAGTCTCTTTTAACCGCTCTATATCGCAATAAATCTTTACTCCCCACTCCTGCTTTCCCTCTAAAACTTCTAAATTCTCTCTAAATGCCTGCACATGGTTTTCTATAGATAATTTAAGGCTCACTTCACTGTTATATAAAGTAGCGAACTTAAAAGGAAGCACGCACCTTGATTTCATAATCCCTTCAATTACCTGCTCGTGAATATTTGCTTTCTTCTTTACCCAATCCATGTCATTTAAATTTTTCTCTAAATTTTCTTTGGCAAACTCTTCACTTGAAACTTTGCTCACAATAGCATAAAGGCCGCAATGGTAAATAAAATACAGCTTATCAACCACCTTATCTACATCTTTTAGTTTAGGCGCTTTTCTTGTGACGCAGTATAAATATATAAGGTCTTTTTCTTCTTTCATAATTAAAAACTCATCTTTTAGAAGTTATTCACTTTGGCTGACTTTTCGCTCATAAGATTCAATCTCTAATTCCGCGTTTAGCTTAACCGTATAAAAATTTCTGTCCTGAACTCTGGTAGGCAGGCCGAGCGACTTGATAAACGAACTTTCCTCATAAACTTCAACCTCCGCCTCCCAGCCCTCATCAGCTTTGCCGGCTTTAACAACTCTTGCCTCTTTTACCCCAAGAGCTTTCTTTAAAAATTCACTGGCCTTTTTTTGAACCTCTTCTATATTTGCCATAACTACACACCCTCCTCTTTAGCCTTCCTAATCGCTTCCAAACGGGCAAGAATCTCTTCTTCCTGTTTGTTATATTCTTCCTCGGTTATCTCATCCATTTCAAAACGAAGCTGTAACTGCATAAGTTTTTCTTTTATGCACCCTTCATCAGAAAGCTCTTTTTGAGCGACATCATCAATTTTTTTCCCCAGCCAGATCACAAGTTTTACCGGAGAAAGAATAATATCGTCAATTAAAAACATTTATCCCGCGCCTTTCATTTAATTCCCTGCACCTAATAGTTAATGGTACGAGGTTTTAGTACCTGCCTGCTTCTATCGCTAAATCAACAAAATTAAACGGGGGCACCCACCCTACATATTTAAATTTTATTTTATCCCCGTATTTTTCATCGAGAGCGTTAACTTGCCGGTCAAATTCTTTTTCATTAGCTTCTTCCACTAAAAAGGCAACGTTTAAAATCATCCGTTCACCGTAAACCTTGTTGATTTTGAATTTATCCGCTAAAGACGATAAAGATTTCAAAATATCTTCTTTATAAAAATCTTTCTTCTTTTCCAAGGCGCTTTCCACCATCTTTCCTATTTCCATACGCTGATAATGTGTTTTTACCGGTGGTAATTTCTGGATTTTTTCCTTTAACGCTTTTATGTCCGGATATTCCTGTAGAATCTCTTCATAGATAAAAACCTCTTTCCCACCGCTTCCCTCGGCTTCGCCGCGAGGCGAGTGCGGCGAGGTCTCGCCTTTGGCGGAAAATATCGCCTTCAGGCCCAACTCTTTCTTACCTTCAAGGAATTCAAGTAAATCCTTAAATTTACCACCTTCTTTTTCCAATATCTTCTTTACTTTTTCTTCACTTACGGCGATTGTGCCAAAGCGAACCGGCACAACCGTATACTTTCTCATTACTTCCTCAATCACTTTTTCATGCGTAAGCAGATTCTGCCGGGATACCGGATATTCCTTTAAACCGCAGCTGCTAACCATAGCCGTAACACCGTCAAAACTAACAGGATAGACTATAGCTCCTTCCATACCGGCTATACTTAAATCAAACTTTTCATTTCGCCCGGCGGTAATTATGCAGTATATATACCGGCTTTCCATTTACTTTTCCCACTCCTCAGGATAAATAGCGATATTCACAAAATTAAATACCGGTAAAGGCCCGGCATACATAAACCTTGCCCTTTTCTCATATTTTTGGCTTAAATCATCCATGATATTATCAAACTCTTTTTCCCTTCCCTTATCTACCAAAAAAGAGGCATTTATAAACATATCATCGCCGATTGTTTTATTAAGCTTATAATCAATCACCGTTCTCCTTAAAGCGGCTGTTATTTTTTCGGCTTCTTCCCCCTTTTTTTTCTGCAGAGCCTCAAAAACATCTTTGCCGACTTTCACTTTTGCCTGAACCCCCACACCAAAGGTTTTGGTGTGGGGGTGAATATTCTTTTTCGCCTTCTCTTTTTGAATTCTGTTTTTGGCTTTTTTAATTTCTTTATTCTCGCTTAAAATTTCTTTAAAAATTACCCCCATATCTTTCCACAACCCTTTAACGCCCAGCTCTATTTTATGCTCGGCGTATTTCAAGGCGGTTTTAAACTCTCTGTATCTTCTATCCAGGAGATTTCTGATTTCATCGGCGCTGGAAGCGATAGTGCCGAATCTTACCGGAAGAACACTGTCAAATTCCTCACATACTTTCTCGATCGCCCTTTCATGGGTCAGCAGATTTTCTTTATTCACTACCAGCTTAGATAGAGAATGGTTACTTACCACCATACTCAAATCATCGTAACTAATAGTTAAAACCTCATTGCCGTCAGAACCCACGCCTAAGGGTCCGAAATTCCTCTCCGCCGGAGCGGCAATAATACAATAGATATATTTACCAGTCTTTTCCATCTTTAACCTTAATCAATAGCTCGTTTTTCTTAAATTCGGCCTCGCTGAAAGCAAGCCGGCTTTCGCTCGCCTGGCGGCAGGCAGAAGCATATTCAAGAAGAACATTATAAGAGTCCTTTATCCGGCCAAATTCTATATTCGCTTCTTCCTCCCTGCCTTGATTCTTATCCGGATGAAAAGCAATAGCCTGGCGCTGATAAGCTTTCTTTATATCATCTTCGCTAACCTGTTCATTCAAAATCCCCAGTTTTTTTCTCGCTGAATCTATGTCGTTAAAACGCATTCTTTTTATTTCAAGGGTATAAAAACTATAAGCGGGAAGCGGCCCTACGCATTTAAAATTTATCTCCCCGCCAAACTCACCATCCAAACATTCTATTCTTTTATAAAACTCATCCTTTTTCGCCTTATCCATCAAAAAGGCGCAATTGGCAATCATTTTATCATCCATAACTTCATGCCTTTTGGCACCCTCGCTTATATCTTCAAGGCGCTCTTGTATTTTATCCACGCACTCATTGTTTTTTCTATCCATGGCCTTTTTGAGCATATACCCCGCTTTCATTTGGTCATCCGCGGTAATTTTTCTGCCGGAAGAAAGAAGTTTTTCTTTAAACTCCTTTATTTCTTTGTCTTCACCGGCTTGTTTAAGAACCAGCTTAAAATCAGCCCAGGACGCGACAAGGTCAATTTCTATTTTTTCATTTATCTTATCCGCTATCTCTTTTATCAGATTATAACCTTTGTCTAAAATAAGTTTAACTTCCTCATCATCAAAAGCGTAAGTTCCTAATTTAACAGGAATAACCGTAACGCCGGAGCCCATAATTTTTTCAATTACCTTCTGGTGCGTAAGCAGTTGTTTTGCCAGGGTTTCTTTGGGCAAACGCCTGCAATCAACAATTACAGAATCGCAAACCACAGCGCCAAACTCCCGGCAGGGAACTGTATATACCCCGTTAGAAATTTTACTATCTTTACTATTTTCTATACTATTTCTAACGGGGTAGACGCCATTGGTTTTGGTTTGCGCCTCAGAACACTCAGGGGTAAACTCCGTTAGATGTTTACTATCTACCGGGGTAAACAGACGAAAAGACGTATTGGAATTTATAACGCCGTAAATGTATTTTCCTTCTTTTTCCATAAACCTTATCCCATTAAAATCAGGAGGATGAGCCTTCGCCCCTCCTGCAGGAGGTGATAAATAGCACTTTATATGATCCCGCTTCGCAGGGGTTATCCATAATAACCGGCAGTCCCCCCCCTGATTATTTTTCCACCTTCAATCTTTTTTATCCTGCGGCTTTGGCTCTTGTTTCTTTTCTCCCTGAACAGCCTTCTTTTTGCGGGTAAACCCCGTTAAAAGTTTTTTTAACGGGGTAAATATTTTTTTAATCCGTTCGATAATCTTTACCATTTTACGCACCTCCTTCTATTTTTTGCTATTCTGCTCTATTACTAATTTAGCCGCTGAATCAAAATGTTTCTTTTTGATAATAAGCTTTTCCTTTTCTCCCGGATTTTCTATGAACTCTCTTACCGCGAACATCGAAGCGCGGCGCGCTATAAATTCAATGTCAGAACCCGCTAACTTTTGGGTATCTTTAACTAAACTTTCCAGATCAACATCCTTATCAAGCGGCTTATTTCTTGTATGTATTTTTAATATTTCTTCCCGGGCTTTTTCATCCGGCAGAGGCAATTCCAGTAAAAGGTCAAACCTGCCTCCCCGAAGCAAAGCCGCGTCAATCAAATCAATTCTGTTGGTCGCGGCTAAAACCATTACTCCTTTTAGTTCCTCGATACCGTCCATCTCTGTCAAAAACTGGCTTATCACCCTTTCTGCCGTGCCGGAATCTCCACCGCCTAAACCTCTTTTAGGGACAATACTGTCTATTTCATCTAAAAAGAGTATCGTCGGCGCGGCTTGTTTCGCTTTTCTGAAAATCTCTCTCACTCCACGCTCTGACTCTCCTACATAGCGGCTTAAAAGCTGAGGCCCTTTAACGGAAATAAAATTAACGCCGCTTTCATTAGCCGCGGCTTTGGCTAAAAGCGTTTTTCCCGTTCCCGGAGGGCCGTAAAGTAAAATTCCTTTAGCCGGGCACGCATCCGCTTTTTTAAAAATATCCGGATATTTAAGCGGCCACTCCACAGCTTCCTGTAGTTCCTGTTTTATCCTTTCAAGGCCGCCTACATCCTGCCAGCGGACATCCGGTACCTCAACAAACACTTCTCTGATTGCCGAAGGCTCAACTTCTTTCATCGCTTCTATAAAGTTATCCATGGTTATTTCCAGCTTCTGCAAAGTCTGGTAAGGAATATCCGCCATTTCAAAGTCAATCTTGGGCAGAATCTTACGCAGAGAGGACATGGCCGCCTCTCTTGCCAGCGCTTCCAAATCCGCGCCCACAAAACCATGCGTAATCTCAGCTATTTTCTCTAAGGTGACGTCTTCGGCCAAAGGCATACCTCTGGTATGAATCTGTAATATTTCCAACCTGGCGTTTTTATCAGGAATAGGAATAGAAAATTCCCTGTCAAATCTGCCCGGCCTTCTTAAAGCGGGATCCACCGTATTAGGAATATTTGTCGCGCCGATAACAATTACCTGGCCCCGCGATTCCAATCCGTCCATCAAACTTAAGAGTTGTGCCACAACCCTTCGTTCAACCTGTTTTTCCGCTCCCATATCTTCTCTTTTAGGAGCAATAGATTCAATCTCATCTAAAAAAATAATAGCAGGCGCGTTGCTTTGAGCGTCTTCAAAGACTTTCCTTAGACGGGCTTCGGACTCACCGTAGAATTTCCCCATAATCTCCGGCCCTGAAATGCTGATAAAGTAGGCGTCGGTCTCATTAGCCACGGCACGGGCGATCAATGTTTTTCCCGTTCCCGGGGGGCCATAGAGGAAAACGCCGCGGGGAGCATCAACTCCTAATCTTTGAAAAACTTCGGGATATCTTAAAGGAAGCTCTATCATCTCTCTGATTCTTTGAATCTGCGGGCTTAAGCCGCCGATGTCTTCATAAGAAATTTTGGAAGGCCGGCTTTCCCTGGCTCCCTTTGTTTCCATCTTTATCAATGTAGCCGCGTTTATTAAAACTATGCCGCGCGGAGAGGTATCTATAACTTTAAAATCACACGCTCTTGAGCCAAAAAGATTAGCCCGAACCCTGTCACCGCAGGATACAGGAATGCCTTCAATAAGCGAACCGATGTATTTTGAATCTTTATCTCTCTGAGAAAGCCCTGAAATATTTAAAGGCGAAAGAACTATTTTTTGAGCCGGGTTACTTTCAACTTTTCGAATTTTTATCTTTTCATCCACGCCGGCCTGCGCGTTATCTCTGGATACTCCGTCTATTTGAATAATCTTTTTCTCCCTATCCTCAGCGTAACAAGGCATTACCTTAGCGGAAGTTTCTCTTTTCCCGGCGATAGCGATAATCTGCCCTGCTTCCAACTCAAGCGTTTTCATATCCCGCGGGTCAATTCTGGCTATTACCCTGCCAGCGTCTTTAGGCAAAGCCTCTTTCACTCGTAATACCATTGTATGTCCGGTTTTCTCTTTCATTATCCAAAAAGTAATTTACTAAAACGGTTTAATTCATCCATCCCTTTAACTTCATGAGGCTGTAAAACAATCACGGTTGTTTCCAAATCAGCGAATTTCTTCCGTATCTTGTTTATATAACCGCTCTGCTCTTTTTTACGCTCCCGACAAAACGCGCAATCTCTATCCTCCACTACATTATTTATTATTAACTGCCTTACTTTTATTCCGTATTTACGCAGATTATTTACCAGCCTTTCTGTTTCCAAAATCGCCATATCTTCAGGGATAGTAACCGCGATAAACTCACACTTATTTTTGTCTTTAAGAAGATTTTCTATCTTTTTTACTGTCTTCTTCATACTCACCAAAAAATCATCACCTTCATCCGGCCGGTACGAACCGGCAAAGGTTTCCACCATATATCTGTATTTCCACCTCATTTTTGCCATTACTTTAATCCACTCATCAAGCAACTCCGGCAGGTTTAAAAGCCGCAGAGCGTGGCCGGTAGGCGCGGTATCTACAATATATTTGTCAAAGCCGCCGCTTTCGGTTAAATCCACAATAGTCTTGAAACCCATTACCTCATCCATTCCGGGAATAGGCAAAGCAAAAATAGAATCAATGTCTTCCTGATCCAGATAAGTAGAAGTATCCAGAATTTTTTTAATCTGAGCTTCATATTCAATCTTGAATTTTGAAAGAGCGATTTCCGCGCTCACTTCCAAAACGCTTAAATTCTTTATTTCCTTTAGGGCTTTTATTTCCGGGCCGATTTTCTGGCCTAAACTGTCAGAAAGCGAATGCGCCGGGTCAGTAGAAAAAAGCAATGTTTTAAAATATTCGGATAAATAAATACCGGCACCCGCCGCGCAGGTAGTTTTTCCTACGCCGCCTTTGCCTCCGAAAAGAATCAATTTCAAACTATCGTTTTTTAAACCGGTTAATGCCATTTATTTTTTAATTTTTACTTCCAATACGCCGTTCTTATAGCTATAGGTTAGAGTTTCCGGCTTTAATTCCATACTTAGTAAAATTTCTTTATAATATTTCCTATTTTTCCCCGCGCCGGATATCTCCAGAATATCTCCTTTCAAGCTTACTGTTACTCCTTCTTCATCAACTCCCGGCATTTCCGCCATAATCACAATCTCATCATTTTCATCAAACACATCTGTCAAGGGTTCCCTTTCTTCTTTTACCACCGGGCCGTCCGCGGTCTTTTTGATATTGCCAAACGGCTCAACCACAGGTTTACCGCCCACGGCTGTTTTTACCGAAACCCCAAATACTCCCTTCATTCCTTCTTTTAACTGGCTTAAGTCAATTTCTCCTTCTTTTTTTATTTCACCGCCGGCTTCTTTTAAATCCGCGGCAAGGTCAATTAATTTCTCAAAGCCCTTAAATAATCCGCCCAGAGTAATTTTACCTATCCCCAAATCAAATTCTTCACCTTCGTTTTTCTTCTTTCCTTTTTTCATTGTGCCTCCGATTTTAAACCTTAATACTTTAGGGCCATCTTGGTAAAAGATTTTCCCTTTTTTGAGACTTCCTTGAAAGGTTTGCCTTCTTTTATATCTACCCCGCATTTTTGCTTTTGTTCATCAAAAAGCTCCTTCATTCGCAAGGTAAGATGATCCAGTCTGCCCTGAACTCTATTGCGCCTTTTGTCTAAAGCCGCTTTCTCTTTTTGTAATCTGTCTACTTCCCGCTCAAGAACATATAATTCCAGACTGCTTGACCGCATAGATTTAGAAATTGACCGCAATCCGGAAGAATGTAACCCTTTTATATCGCTGACACTCTGAATACAAGAAACATTTCTCATGTTACAACCTCCGCTTTTTTACGATTACCGCCTGCCGCGTATTCATCTATATGTTTTTGAACCAAATCCGCCACCAGTTCTTTTATCCTTTTCTGATTTGTTTTAGAGCCTACCCTGCTTGTTTCCGAAGATAAGATATCCTGGCACATCTGGGTAAAAATCCCGTTAGAAGAGGCAATACGCCTGCGCTGAGCGGATAAGGTCTTGGCAATCATAATACACGCCCTGACCGTAGGCGCGAATTCACATTTACCGGATTCCCTCAATTGCCGGACAATATTAACAATAATCTCTACATCCCCGCGGGGAATTTTAGACTTTGCCCGGGTGATAGCCACCTCGGTTACATCATCAAAATAATCCAAATCTATGGTAATCATCCTGTCCCGCAGGGCATCCTGGCTTCTATGAACTCCCGCGTATTCCTCAGGATTACTGGTAAAAATAGCGGTAAAATCAGGGTGAACTTTCAGGTAAGGATCTTCGCCGTTTCTGCCCACAGGCAAATCCATTATTCTTTCCTGTAAAATCGACAACAGGATATTATTCGCTTCCGGACGGGAACGGGTAAATTCATCATAAATAAGAGTAAAACCGTGTTTACAAGCCACTGTCAGGCGGTTATCCACCCAATGCTTGGTCATATCCTCTTCTAATTTCATTACCCGCGAAACAAAACGGTCAACAACCTTTTTAAACCTATACCCGTATTCACCGCCTACTAAGTCGGAAGTTGTAAATTCCTCATCGCCGTGAATCAATACTACCGGCTTATTGAGCTTACTGGCCACATGCATTGCCAGGGTAGTCTTGCCCGCTCCGGAAATGCCCCTGAAGTGCACAGGGAAACCCGCCTTTATATAGGAAAGCGCCCTCTTGGTAATCGCTCTGGTGCATTTCGTCTGCACAAAATCCGGCAACGGGGAAGGTTCTAAAACTGTGGTCATCTCTTTTATCATTTTTCACCCTCCCCTTTTTAACTTTTTGACTTTTTTTCCGCCTTAGCTTTTTTTAACCCCTGCCATGTTTTACGCGCCTGCGTCAAATCCTGCCGCACTGCTTTTTGATTGTTGTGAAAATCTTTCTTTAAAGAATTAACCGCTTTTGTTAAATCCTGCCGCCCTAAAGAAAGATTCTCGTCTAATTTTTTAGCCATTTCTTTACGAGACATTCCTGAGTCAGCAACGAATTCTTTAGCATCGTTTCTTAAAGATTTAACGCCTTTTTGTAAATCTTTAAGCGACTTGTTTCTTTCCTCATGACTATTTACAATATCCGAACAAATAGACTCCATACCATTAGATATATTGCCCATATACTAACCTCCTTTTAACACAACACCGGCGCCATGACAAACAACGCAAGGAAGATTGCCATCTGCCTTGTACCCCGTGCCGCCGCAATTGGAACATTCTTCCTTTACGCCCCTAAAAACAGTACAGCCTTTTCCTTTGCAGGCTGAACAGGTAAGCCTTTCATGAGGATGGACTCCGCTTCCCTTACAAAATGCGCATTTTACCACCGGCTGTTCCACCTCAACTTTCCCTTTCCCCCTACACACCTGGCAATCGGCTAATTTAGACAGAAGACCGAAAGGGTCTTTGCCCTTTCCTTTACAAAAAGCGCAAATAACTAAACTCATATTCACTATCTCCGTTTATATCTTATTTTCCTCCTCTTTTCTTTCCTTTCTTTTTTGCCCCTTTCTTCTTACCTTTCTCTTGGACAGTTTCTTCTACTGTGGTTACCTTTTCGCCAGCTTCGATTTTCGCCATTATTCCTTTTCTTTTCGCTTTATCTAAAGTAGATGCCATTCCCTGCCAAGCGTTTCTTGCTTTTCGCATATCTTGCTGATATTCACCTAAAAGAGTCTTAACCTGAGTTTGCATTATCTTTTTTTCTTTATTCAGCGTACTTTTAAGCTGCTCGGACATCTTCGTATGTTGTTTTTCAAAATCATTCAGAAGTGAAGTTACATCCTTATTCAAAATTTTTACAAATTCGGCCAGCCCTTTAGCTTGATCTTCGCTCATTTCTTTGTGCTTCCTGCTAAGTTCCTTAAGCAATCCGCCTACATTCTTAACCAAATCCTTTACAAAATTGCTCAAATCCTCAGCCTGTTCACTTGACATCTTTTTCCTGTCCGAGGCAAAACCCTTTAAGGTTTTACGGGCGGAGGCAACAAGTTTCTGAGTATCCGTTACCAAATCAGTCAAAGCTTTCACCCGCTCATCGTAAGAATTAAGAATATCCTCGGTTATCCCTTTCATACTATCCGCTATTCCCATCTTTACCCTCCTTTTTTTGTACACTGCCGCGAAATTTTCTTCACAGTTTTTTCTTCATCTATATAAATCCCGCTCCACAATTTTCCTTAATACGCGGAAATATCTATCCTTGTTTTGGTTTCCGGCATCTTCCGGCGCCTCCGGTTCTTTCCTTCTTAAACCCATTCAGCATATTATGGACGGTTTTTTTTCTCATCTTTGCCTGCGCTTTTCTTTGCTCATGCTCCGCCAAACGCTCCCTGCGCCGCGCGTCAAATTCCTCGCGCAACAGCTTAATGTCCTTTATGCGCAACTGCCTGCCTTTAGATAAAAGTTCAAGAAGCCGTGAACGCATTCTTTGCTGTTCGGCTTGAAATTCTTTTAGTTTAACGCTTACGTCTGTCCTTTTTTCCTCCTGCTGAACAAATACTTTATTCATTTCTTCCTGAAATTCTTTGACTTTATCTTCCTTTCCTTCTTTAGAAGCTTCTTTAATTTTAGCCAAATTTGCGCTTAAAAATTTTATTATATCTTTCTGCTCTTTAAAATAGCCGTTTACTAAATTTCCTATTTCTTTTTCTTTATCTATCTGGTTTGACAAAATACACTGCATCATCCGGTCAAAATCTTTTTTTCGTAAATGCTCATTTTTGGCAAGTAAATCTTTTAACTGCGCGGCAATCTTTTCTCTTTCCTGGGCAGTATCAAAAAAAGAACCAGGGAAATCTTCAAGAATTTCACCTGTCTTGTCAAAAACTCCCGCGACGTTTTTATCAATAGAATTTGAAATTGTCATCTTTTATTCTTTATTTTATTAACGGAACAGGCAACTTGTCCTGAGTACTTCGACAAGCTCAGCAGAACTTTGTCGAAGGAGGCCTGTTCTCTACAAAAAATATTATATTAAAGGGGACTCACTTGGCGAATCATACTTTTTGCCTGAAAAGACCTTAGGGTGATTCGGCAAGAATCCCTTAACCATATCCTTAACCGCCCTTAGGCAGCCGTAGCTGTTAAGCCGATAGCTTCAGCATACTTCAGGTAAGTCTCTACTGACGCCACAACAACTCTTGCTTCAATGGCAAGGATTTCAATACCTACCAGAGAAACTCTTACCCAGGCATCAATCACCAAACCCTTATCCAGGATACGGTCAACGACCTCTACCAAACTGGAAGAACCAATGGTTTTTTCTACAGCCATGTCTAACACCTCCTTCTTTTTTAGATTCCGCTTTTTACCCCATTAGATAATTTTTACTTAACGGGGTGAAAACAATGAGGAAACGGTAAAACCTCATTCATTTCCTTTTTAACGCCTTTTTTACAACCGCCGCCATCCTCTTTATACTAAACGGTTTATCCAGAAACGCGCAGGCCCTCAACTCTCTGGCTTTACGCTTTACAGCCTCATCGGCAAACGCGGACATCATTATTACCTTCATCAAAGGTTTCATTTTGCGTAATCTTTCCAGAACAGTCAGCCCTGAAATTCCGGAAAGTTTATAATCTAAAAGCATTAAATCAAACTGCTCTCTTTTGATTCTGTTTAAAGCAATTTCCCCGGAACGAACCACACTTACCGAATAACCTTCTTCCTTAAGAACATCCCGTATTATTGCGCTCATATCTTTATCATTTTCTACAATTATCATTTTCATTTTTTTCTGTTATTTTCATGCGCGGTGTTTCTCTAAAAATTGTTCATATATCTTTACTGAGCTGTCTACAATCTATTTTTTATTGATGTCTTTCTACATTAATAAAGTCGCAACAACTATGCCGTAAGGCAGAAAAATCAAAAAAATATTTTTAGCCTCATAAGATGTTTATTTTCAAAGAGTTACGTTAGCGGCAAAAGCATTTAATCTTCATCGTTAAATCCTCTTTTAAAAAAATGGGGCATAAATGAGATAAACAGGGGCATAAATGAGATAAACAGGGGCAAAATTGCCACACTACCAAGAAACAGACAGGCCTGTTCCCTACAGTTTTAAACTTTTTATTTTCCTGTAAAGTGTTTTCCTATTCATACCAAGATGTTCTGCCGCTTTTATTCTATTGCCGCTTGCCTTTAACAATGCTTCTTTAATAACCTGAGCCTCTATTTCTTTCATAACCATCTCAAACGGTTTGTCTGTCGAGGTTTTTATATTTTCCAAAATATGCCCGTCTTCCGGCGAAACAGGCCCGGCCTGGGTGCCGCTTGCAATAGTGCCGTATAAACCAGAGGGTAAAATATCATCCTGTTCAGCTAACAACACCGCCCGTTTAACCGCGTTTTTTAATTCCCTGACATTGCCCGGCCAATAATAATCCATAAGAATTTTCATTGCTTCTGGGGAAAACTTTTTTACTTTCCGGTTAAGTTCCTGATTTACTTCTCTTAAGAAATACTCAGCTAATACGGGAATGTCTTCTTTCCTTTTCTTTAATGACGGAAGCTCAATGTGAAACTCATTTAATCTATAAAAGAGGTCCTCTCTGAATTTAGAAGTTTTTACCGCTTCCTGAAGGTTTATGTTCGTAGCGGCGATAATACGGACATCTACTTTAATATATTTTTTGCCCCCCAGATGCTGTAGTTTTCTTTCCTGAATCACGCGCAGTAATTTTACCTGCACGCTTTCAGGCAGATTAGTAATCTCATCTAAAAACAGCGTTCCGGAATTTGCCTGCTCAAACTTACCTTCCTTCTGCTTTTCCGCGCCGGTAAACGCTCCTTTTTCAAAGCCGAAAAGTTCACTTTCCGCCAGGCTTTCAGGAATAGCTCCGCAATCCACGGGAATAAACGGACAATCTTTTCTTAAAGATTTCTGATGGATCATATTGGCAATAAGCTCTTTGCCGGTACCGCTTGCTCCCTGTATGATAATCGTCATATTCGTAGGCGCGGCAATTTCAACCTGTTTTAAAACCTGCCTTATCGCGGGGCTTTGCCCCATTGCCTGCTCTATAAGCGTTGACTCACCCAGCCTCTTCTTTAAATTTTCTACTTCCCGGCTTAAATACCGTGTTTTAAAGGCGTTCTTTATAGTAAGAATCAACTCTTCATTATCAAAAGGTTTGGTAACATAATGAAACGCTCCCTGCTTCATCGCTTTTACCGCCTGTTTAATATTACCGTAAGCGGTAAGCATGACAATAAGTATATCTTTGTCTATTTTTTTCATTTCATCTAAAATCTTCATCCCGTTCAAATCAGGAAGGTTGATATCCAGCAAAACCAAATCAGGAAGATTATTCTTAGCCTCCGCGAGAGCGCTTTTTCCATCCGCGGCAGATGTCACCGCATAGCCTTCCGCTTCCAATATATTGGAAAGAAGAAACCGCGTATCTTTATTATCTTCCACTATGAGGATTGTTTGCGCCATTTAAAACTCCAGGATTTTTCTCTACTCTCTCTCTCTCTCTCTCTCTCTCGAAATAGGAATCCTAACCGCTATTTCCGTTCCCTTGCCGTATTTACTGTTTATATCTATCTTGCCTTTATGATAACTGATAATCTGGGCGACTAAACTTAAACCCAAACCGGTCCCGCTTTTTTTAGTAGTAAAAAAAGGGTCCAATATTTTATTCAGATTTTCCGGCAGAATACCACATCCGGTATCGGAAAAATTTATCACTATTTCGTTATTTTTCAAATCAGGATAAGCGCCGATATACAATTTTCCTCCTGCGGGCATAGCGTCTAAGCTGTTTATTAAAAGATTTAAGAACGCCTCCTCTATTCTTTTTTCATCCAAGAGAACCCTGGGCAGCCTGCGGGAAAACCTCTTGGCAAGGCGCACGCCTTGTTTTGAAAACCTTGTTTTTACCATATTCAAAGCGCTTTCAATCTGCTCGGTAACACTGCTGATTTTAAAAATGATTTCTCTGGGCTTGGCGAACTCAAGAAGGTCGGTAATAATTCTGTTGGCGGATTCGGCGTTGCGCAAAATAACCTTAAGATGTTTCTGAGCGAGTTTATGAAGTTTATATTTACTCAAGCAAAACTGGCTTGAAGCGGTAATGTTTCCTAAAGGATTCCTTATCTCATGGGCAATACCGGCGGCTATTTCTCCGATACCCGCCAGCCGTTCCTGATAAAGCAGTTGGTCCTCAAGTTTAACCGTATTGGTAACATCCCGCATATATTCAATGACCTGGCTAACTTCTCCATTATCGCCTTTGATAGGAAATGTGGAAATGTCCAGAACTAAGCGTTTTTTATCGGCATCGGACAAAATCCTTGTAACATGAAAAGGTGTTCCTTCCTGAAATGTCCGCAAAGCAGGACAATTGTCGCATATGCTTTCGTTTTTAAAGTACTCCGTAAAACACCTTTTGCCTAAAAGATGAGAAAATTCCTGCTTATTAAATAATTTTAATACTCCATGGTTAACCCGTAAAATCTGATAATTTTTATGAATTACCGAAATCCCGTCGCCTATGCCGTCAAAAATCGCCTGGAGCCGGTCTTTGGCTTCTTTTAGTTTACACTCAAGCCGCGTTACCGATGTGGTTTGAGAAACTGATTCTAATTTTTGGCCTGCTTCACCAGCCAGTTTTGTTTCTTCCATCTGTTTCCTCTTTATATAACTTGTAAGAGAACTTTATTTACCCCGTTAGAGAATTAATTTCTCTAACGGGGTTTACTAATCACGGTTACGAGAGAGCCTAAAAAATAAAAATGCCCTTGATATTTTTTAAATACCAAGGGCTAAAAATTTTACGAAGACGTAATTCTCTAACTCTACTTAAAAGAAAGTAAGTAACGATGTGCTTGCTTGATTGCTTGATTGCTTGCTTGCTTGCTTGATTGCTTGCTTGCTTGCTTGCTTGCTTGATTGCTTGCTTGCTTGCTTGCTTGCTTGCTTGCGCAACTATCGTGCCGATTAAAAATCAACAATATACCACCCCCCCTCATTATTATATTGTTGCAACCTGTAAGTATTGATTATATAATCCTGAATAAGGAACGTCAAGGACAATTGATAAAATTGATAAAAGAACCCTGATAAAAAAAATAAAAATATGCCTCTGAAAATCGAACCAATCAATAAATTAACTTATAAATTAAAATTTACTCCTCAGATGAAACTCTCCACAGAACTGCTGCAACTCCCCTTTGTCAAACTGCAGGAATTCATAAAACAGCAAATTGAAGAAAATCCTTTACTGCGCAATGATATCAAGGAATCGCCGCCGGAACGGATTAACGGAACGGACATGCCCGTTCCCTACAGTATTTCCGCCAAAGAATTCGGGGAGAAAAATTACAGCGCGGGCGAGCGGGAAAAACAAGATTTCAGAGAAAGCCTTATAACAAAACCAGTAACTCTTCACGAACACCTTTTAAGGCAGTTACATCTGTTCGCCTCTTCTGATCCCGACTGCAAAATAGGAGAACTAATCATAGGGGATATAGACGATAACGGCTATCTTAGAAGTTCGTTGAAAGAGATATCTGAATCCGCTGACACTGATATTTCCCGCGCGGAAAAAGTATTATCCTTAATTCAAACCTTTGACCCTGCCGGCGCGGGCGCTAAAGACTTAAGAGAATGTTTAATGCTTCAATTAAAAGTTACCGGCGAAGAAAATTCCCTGGCCGGGCGGATTATTGACAAATTTCTTCCCTTTTTAGCGAAAAAAAGATACAGCTATATCGCTTCAAAACTAAAAGTCAGTGAAGAAAAAGTTAAACAAGCTTTAAAAGAAATTACCTCTTTGGAACCCAAACCCGGACGTTCTTTTAATAACGAAATAACTATACGCTTGATACCGGAGGCAGTAATACAGAAAAACAATCAAAATTATGAAATTTCATTCAACAGCGGACTGCCTAATGTCAGGCTCAACGCTAAATACAAACAGATGTTAAGCCAGGAAAACACAGCGCAAGATGTTAAAAAATACCTCAAAGAAAGGTTAAAAGCCGCTAACTTTCTTATTGAGGCTATCGCCAAAAGAAAAGAAACGCTTCGAAAAGTAATTGAAGATATCGTCTGTATTCAGAAGGATTTTCTTGATAACGGCTATGACTATTTTAAACCTATGACTTTAGAGCAAATCGCCACAAGAATCGGCAAACATAAATCCACGGTAAGCCGGGCAATAAACAATAAATGCGTTCAGACTCCCTGGGGAATTCTGGAGTTAAGGCACTTTTTAAATTCCGGGATTAAACAAAAGAGCGGGGAATCGTTTTCATCTAAAGCAATCAAAGTAAAAATAAAAGAATTTATCGCGGAAGAAAACAAACAAAAACCGCTAAATGACAATCAAATAGTGAAACTTCTCAACCAGGAAAAAATATCTGCCGCCGTAAGAACCGTAACAAAATACAGGAATCAATTAAAAATCCCTTCGTCGAAAATGCGAAAAGAATAAATGCCGTATTTGTTATATCGCTTCTCATAAAATCACGTTTAGCTTTCTCAATCTCGACCGGATTCCGCCCGGCTGTCTCCCTAAAAGTTTTGACAGCTCATTAATTGTCCTTCCGTTATTATACTCGCTGATTAGTCTCTGTTCCTCTTCATTTGTCCATTTCGCGTAAGCAGTAGGATGCTGCTTTTTTAGTTCAACTACAGAATATGCTTTTTGCCCGGCTAATTCTGTCTTTAGTTTAATATTATTTTCTTTGCAGTAATCTTTTATTTTTTCTAAAAATAATCTACCGTATTTTTCTAACTTTACTTCTCCCACGCCGGTAATTCCCCTAAGGCTTAAAAGGTCTTGCGGATATCGCTTTGACATTTCTTTCAGGGTTACATCAGAAAATATAATATAAGGCGGCATTTTTTCTCTGTCGGCAATGACTTTGCGCAGGTTTCTTAAGATTTCAAATAATTTCTGGTCACATTCCTGATAACTAAAGCTGGTAGTCTTTAGAGGCTTTAAACTTTTAGGCTCAGGTGTTTGGCGCAAAGCAAACTTCGTTATGTTCCGCGGCGCGCACACATCGCACATATCGCAGTTATGCTGATTGTATTTTTGGCCAAAGTAATTTAGCAAATCTGTTCTCCGGCACTTTTTGCTTTCGCAGAAATTAATCATATCCCGCATTTTTTTATAAGCAATCTGCCGGTACTGCTTATCTTCTATCTGCCGGATAAAATACTCGTGTTTGATTTTATCGCTGTAACTAAAGAATAAAATACAGTCGCTGTTAAGGCCATCTCTGCCGGCCCTGCCTGTTTCCTGATAATAGCCTTCAATGCTTTTAGGCATATCGCAGTGAAAAACGTAGCGGATATTGGGTTTATCAATCCCCATGCCAAAGGCAATCGTAGCCACGATAACTTCGACATCGTCCTTAATAAACTTTTCCTGATTTTCTGTCCGGGTATCAGATGATAATCCCGCGTGATAAGGCAAAGCACGGATACCGTCTCTTTGAAGTTTATCAGCAAACTTTTCCACAGACTTTCTGCTCTGGCAATAAACTATACCGGAATCCTTTGGCCGGTTCTTTATGTAACTTAATAAATACTGGTACATTTCTTTCTTGGGTCTAATCTGATAAAACAAGTTCTTCCTGTCTAAACTTGAACGGTAAATTTTTGGAGCCGCCATATTTAACTGATTAACAATATCGTTTTGAACCTGCGGGATAGCAGTTGAGGTAAGCGCAATCAAAGGAACGCCGGGAAAGTTTGTTTTTAACAAATTTAGCTTACGGTATTCCGGCCGGAAATCATGGCCCCACTCGGAAATACAATGGGCCTCATCCACAGCAATTAGACTTATATTTAATTGCTGTAAGAAAGTGAAAAAATCGGGAATCATAATCCTTTCTGGAGCCGCGTAAAGAAGCCTGATTTCTTTTTTAATCAACTGAGATTTTATCTCGGAGGATTGATTATAATCCAATGTGCTGTTTATAGACGCGGCAGGAATTCCCATTGACCGCAAATCATCAACCTGATCCTTCATAAGAGCGATAAGCGGAGAAATAACCACGGTTACACCCTCTTTCATTACCGCGGGCAGTTGATAGCATAACGATTTGCCCGCGCCTGTCGGCATCAATGCCAGGACATCATGGCAGTCAAGCACATTGCTGATAATATCTTCCTGCAAAGGGTAAAAATCAGTATAGCCAAAATATTTCTCTAAGGTCTTTCGCATAAAGTATGGCCTGTTTTATTGTTTTAAAACTATCCTTTAGTTTTCCTATTATTAAATACCCTCAAATCCTTTTTAACCTTATGTTTTTCTTCTTTTTGAACTGTTAAACTTTCTTTGACAGTTGTCCAATTTTTATATTTTGTATTCTTCTCTTTAACTGTGTTTTACGTTTTCTTATGCCCCGCCTTACCCAGCAATACCTTGCCTGCCTGTGTGGTTTTATATTTTTGCAGAGGGCTATTAGGTTTCTCAAGAATGCTCATCGTTAAAAGACCTTCTTTTAAAAGGGGGTTAATATATTTATTCCTGAATTTCGTTCTGTTAGTCCATTTCATTTTTTGTTGAATATCCGCGATCCTTCTTTCGGAAGAACAAAAACTTAATACTTCCTTGACTTCCTCCCGGCTTAGTCCCAACTTAGTCCCAGCTTGGTCCCAGCTTAGTCCCGGCTTGATCCCGGCTTTTTCACGATATACTTTCTTGAATTGTGGGTGAATTGACAATATCGTCAAAAAATACTCACGGCTTTTGCTTGTTTCAAAAACAGGGAGCGGAGAACCGTTAAATTTCATAGCCTGCCTTATTTTGGGAAAACCAGTACTTCTTCCTTCCGTTAAACTAAGCTCTTTAAGAAAATCGCCTATTCTCCTATTACGGTATATACGCGCGACTACTACGGGTTTCTTTAACATCTTATTATCTATAGGCGGGACAGGGCCTGGAATAGAAAGTATCTCAATCTTATTGTGCCTAACATTTACTTCAATGGGATTTCTATTCTCATAACTCTTATGATACACGGCATTAGCCAAAGCTTCTTCAATAGCCACATAAGGATAATTGAAGTACCGCATAGCTTTCTCTTCATTGGGAACTTTACGTACCTCTTCTTTAATAATATTGTTTTTGATATAGTGAAGAGCGTCCTGCAACTGAATATGTATGGGGCCAGTAAATATTTTCTCGGTAAACTTATCTCCTACCTCATCCTGATACTCAACAACTTCTATTCTCGTATCTTTAAAATATTTTTCCGGCTTATCGGCAAAAAGAAGCAATCCGGCGTTAACCGGCTTAAGATATTCCTTGGATCCGCGGGCAATTTGCATCTGAACGCACAGTTCTTCAAAATTTATCTTATCCATTAAAGAGTAAAGTCCGCTTCCGACTTCTTTAAGAAATACCTTGATAAGCTGAGGACTAAAGCCGTCAATCGAAGCGTTATAATTAATTCTGTCATCAAAAGGTATCTTGGCGGCTAAATTATATAATTGATGCCCCTCTGAAGCGTTTGCTTTAACCGTTGAAGCAAATCTTCTGATGTAATAAACCTGCTCTGATTTTTTGAAAATGGTTTTCGGAACTTTATACGGACGGGTTTCTCCGCCAGGCACCCACAGCACCAAAATATGTTTTCCCTCATATTTTTCCGGAGATGATACCGGAAAATAATTCGGAGTTATCTTATGGCAAAGTTCAACTAATTTTTTCTGACAGGCATCAATCTGTTCCGGAGCTAATCCCACCGGAGGAAGAACAGGCCGGCCATTCTTTGATTTTATTCCTATAATGATGTAACCGCCGCCCCAGTTGTTAATATCATTAGCAAAAGCACAAAGAGTATGAAGAATGGCATCAGGATTCCAGCCTTCTTTAAATTCAATCCTCTCTGATTCAACAGCCTGTCCTTTAATTAATTCTTCGATATTTATTGGTAAACCCATTTTCTTTTACTCCCTATCTTTATATCACAAGGAACAAGTCGATTATTTTATCTAAATAAACTTTAAAGTTCTTGCCTTCTTAATACCTAAATCGGTTAAAATAAACACTTCACCCTTTGTATCTTTTTTATCAATCCAACGCTGTTTATAAAGGTATTCTAAAGCGGATTCACATTCAAAAAATTTGATGCCATTAGTCTCAATAAGCACCTGCTGACCGGAAAATCTTGATGCCAAAATTATATATTCATTATCATTGAATGCTGTAGTCAATAAAAGATCGGCGCGGTCTTCTACAGTTCGTCTATAATCCACATATTTTGCTGAAAATAAGTATTTTTATAAACGACATGAGATATATCATCCGAAAATTTCCTCTGCAGCTCACTATCGTTTTTATACCCTTTCCATATTCCGGGTAATTTATCTTTATATTCTTTTACTTTCTCATCCTCTGTTTGTTCATAAAAATAAACAGATACTGGTCTATATGGATACAATTTTCTGAACAATTGAATTTCTTCTAATGTTCCGCTATCCGCTCTCCCCATAAACATTCCTATTTTGTTTTTAAAAATAACTATTAGCCAATCACTCATACGCACAATATAATCATTAATCACTGCTTGCGGACGTTCATCTCCAGGATCAGCTAAAACAGCAGGTACATGCGTCTCATAATACAAAGGCAATAAAACTATTTGATTACGCTCTGAATGCTTATCATTCCAATTATTTATACTTTTCCTAACGCCTTCTTGCCCATTCTTAGCATCCGAAGGACATGAAATCATCAAATTAAAAACAGTCGCCTGATAAGACATTATACACCTTTATCGGGAATAAAACCGGTTTTCCTCGTCCTTTTTGTGGTCATCAATCATTCTCTCGACTCCTTTAACACAATCATCCAAAGTATTCCTTAAAATACCTGCCGGAGCATCTTCTTTTAGCTTCATAAAAACTTCTTTCTTTTCAATAAAAACCGGTGGCGTTTCTCCAACGGATGAACTCCATCCTCCTTCTGGATAGATTTTACTTCTTAATAACCTACACATTTCGCTTTCGAACCCAAATTCTTTGCTCTTATGAATTGCTTCATCGAATATCTTAATATTTACCTTGAACAAGGGAATATGAAATAAACATTCGAGCAAACGAGAGAAAACATCTTTATTGTAAAACTTTTCCTTAATGTTTTCAAAATACAATGTGCCGGAAGAATCTTTTAGCAAAACTATCTGCTTAAATAATTTCTCAATGCTATAATTAGATATCCCACCGTACTCCTCGTTCCACTTTAATATTTGAGTAATGGCATAAAAAAAGTCATCATTATTTTTAATAGACTTATCAGTAAACCTTATCCCATCATAGGAAATAGCTTCATATTCGGAATATTTATCTATTTCTTTCTCCTTTTCTAAACGCAATTTAATAAAATCCATTAATTCCTGTGGATTGGAAAACAAAAGAGCCGAAATCTCAAAATCATGATAATCCAGTTTTCCATCATTTAAAAGAATTGAACGAATAATTTCCCGCGTTCCTTCAAAAAAGGTTCTAACATAATCATCGCCTTTATCGTATAAAAGAAAGGCTATATGGTCTATCGCTTTAGGCTGGGCTTTGCAACTCAGATGATTTAAAACCGGTAAAGTTAATTCAATTAATTCCTGAGCGGAAATTTTATTTCTGATAAAACGAATCATCTCGAGTATTGCCAAGTTTAACTCATCAATATTTTTTTCCGCAACAGCCTTTATAATTTCATATCTATTTACCGAAGGCAAATCATATGAAAGGATATTGATGGTTATCTTAGCCTCATCCAGTAAAATATCAGAAGTCAGTAAGGTTTGTTCAATTATTACTTTTGCCATTTCGGGAAATTTTTGAACCAAATCATACGTAATGGTATATTTTAAAAATATCGGTACTTGATTCCATAAATTTCCATCTTCACGAATTTTCTTAAATTCATCCGGTGATTGTTTAAACCAGGCATGCGAAAATAAGGCATTCGCTGAAGAAATAGTCAATTTTTTATTTAAATCATCCAGGAAATCTACAATATCCCGCGCGGCAAAATATTTGCGGCTTAAAAGTTCCGCGTCTTTCTCAAAATCATCAACTGTTAAATGCCATTTCCTCTGCATGATATTGTCAACAGCCCACTTCCATCGCTCATTTTTTGGGGGAGCATCCTTTAACTTATCCATTACATTTTCGGAAATATCCCATCGAGAAGAATAATAACGATAAACCCTATATTCAGGACCATAAACAAACTTGTGAAGCAATGGCACAACCTTATCATCCGGAATATCCGGATGTCCTGCCCACCATACAAATAACAAATCTTCATACGCACTTAACACACACCAATCGTTCTCGTTATCTATAAAATGGCTGTTTTCAATAAAATCAAGGATATCTTTTTTTCTTCAATAATCCTATCTTTTAGCGGTTTTTCACCACCACCGGCGCCCATAAAACTCTTACCAATATTATTAACAACCTCGATCGCGGCAAGGCGCATTGAAACTTTATTATCTAACATCATCTTTTTCACTATATTAATGGCCTTATTTCTCATATTTAATACCGCATCCGTAACTCTTAATACTCTGGCTCCTATAGTCATACTTCTGTATGTTGACTGTCTATGTTCATGAGCAGAAGCCAGGACTTCTTGTAGCGCGGGTTTTGCAAACTCAACTATTTTTTCGTTATTCTTCATGGAATTATCAAGTATTTCTAAAATTCTCATGATATTATCCATACTATTTCTAATAGGCGTTACTGTCTCTTGCGCAAGGGTGGCAAATTTATAATTACCATACGTGCCTTCCTTAACTGTTTCTCTCAGCCCTTCAATTATTTTCACAATTTCATCCTCATTTTCAATTTTATCCTTTTCAGCAACTGTTCCTAAAAGTAATTTTAATTCTTCATCTGTCCAGCGTCCGATATGAGTAATATCTGTCTTTCCCATAAAATACCTCCTCAACATCAATTACAACATGAGTCACTTTTTCTATCTTACTTTCCAATAAATTCCTTCTCTGTGAGTTATAGCAAGTCTATTATTTGCAATGACTTATGTAAAATTATGCGCTTTCTTTCTATCTTAACCACACTTTTTTATATCTATTTGGATTCCAGCTTTAAGACCCACACGGGAAACTTTGTCGATTTCGCCTTGTTTTCGATGATCCCTTTTTTCTTCGACAAACCATATATTAAATTTGTAATCTTTATCTTTTTCTGTTTATCCGAAAGAATTTCGGGTAATTTACTCATTAAAAGATCATCAAGCTCTTTTCTATTTGCCTTCTTAAATTCCTTCAAATAGTTCAAAATAAGATTTTCATAGTATACTTTATCAAAACCTCTGTTTTTTATGTAATCTGCTTTTCCCCCGATTTTGGTAGATATACTGGCGGACAAGTAAAAACTGGGCGCTCGGCCTTCAATTAAATGCTTCTTTTTTAATAATCGCGCCTGTTTAACGGAAATGTTTTTCCTTTTTTGTATCCTATCTAACAGAATAACTTCCGCTAATGTAAGGTCGCTTTTCTCCATTAAAATTCGACTATAATTTTCATCAATCAAGCGGCCAAAGATCGTCATGACAACATGATTACCTTCCTCGAAATCATATTCAGGCAAAGGAAAGAACCTTTCTCGTTGGGCATTAAACATGCGCCGAATTCCCATCCCCATGGTGTCTATCATATCCAGTTGAACCATCGCCTGCACTAAAACAGGATTCCGGTACCGCTCTGGTTTTCTATCCCGCAAAACATAATCCTCCAAAATACCGTCATAAAATGAACCGATATTGCGAAGAATTATTCTGTCCGACTTCTCTGTAACAATAATACGGGCGTGCTGTTCATAATCCTGATGCGCTATGCAATTATTTAATGCCTCCAGAATAATTGAAGAATCATATTTAGTAAGTTCAACAGGAACCAGTTGATTGAACGGTTGAATTCGAAATTTTACGTTACGGATTTTTTCAAATACACCTTCAACAGACAAAAGAAACGGTGGGCCAAAATGCTCATAAGCTTCTTCTTCAGCTTCTAATTTCCAAGTAATCTGCGCGGGATGAGGAGTCAAAATCATTGCGGATTCAGGCTTTCCCAACAGCAATATTGCCGCTTTAGTTAATTGCTCCTTGCGCGCTAATTGAATTTTTTCCAAAAAGAGCATGTCTTCCCATTTTTGAATATCCTTAACATTTAAACGGTTGTTCTGTTTATTTTTACTGATGAATTTTTCTCTGGCAAAACTCACCGCCCGATCATCCAAATCTTTTATTGTTGCCCCCGCGCAAATCTCAGCTGACCAATCTTTTTCTGTAATCTGTCTACGAATTTGCTCTCTTTCGTGCTCATGTAGCGCCGTTAAAGACTCTCCATCCTTTCCATAAGCGTGTCCTTTCCAAAGAGTAATTATTCCTGCCGGGCACGCGGGAATTTGAAACATCAACACTCGCTTATGTTCAATTTGAAGCTCATAAATTTCTTGGAATGATATTCCGTTAGTGTTTTGCGCGATTTCATGTTTTAAAGAATCGAGCTTTTCAGCGGAATTTCGATAACTTGTGCCAACTATTCGCCGCGGCAAAACATTTTCAATTCCCAAAATAAGCCATCCGGATTTCTTGCCTTTTAAATTCGCCTCATTGCTCAGCGCGGAAAAATATCGCCCCAAATCATCGGAAGCGAACTTTTCTTTGGCTTCTTTAAATTCCAACCATTCGGTTTCAATCGGCTCCTGACGAAATTGATTAAACTTCTCGATCAATTGTTCGTTCGTATAACTCATTCTTTCACCTCGTCACATTCTTCTAATATATCACTTTCTTCTTCAGAAACTTCGTTATCAATATTCTCTTCATCCAATTTCCCATCAGCAACATCCTCAATTTTAACATTTCTGACATCCACTTTCCCGGCAACAACATCCGAAATAAGACGAGTACGGTATTCTTGGATTAGTTCGATTTCTTTTTGTGCTTTGGTTATTAATAAATCAATATCCTTAGTCTTGTCGTTTAAATTTTCAACAAGAGCTTCCTGCTCTTTCTTTGATGTCGGATAAGCTATTTTCAAAACACCCAATTTTGTCTCTGAAATAGCAGGATATGCCACACCTATAGACTCTTTGATCACTAAATTAAGAAATTATCACTCTGCATTAAAAGCCCCAATAATGATGGAATAATTTTATTTTTTGGCGTTAAAACAGCAAATCCTGTTGAACAAAAAGGTGCATTCTTAAAGCACATTTTTTCAGGCTCTTTAACAACACACCCTGTTCCAACCGAACCAATATCAAGATAAGAAAACTCATAATTTTTATCAGCATTTTCAGACAATACATTCTTATTAATTGAAACAAGATATTTAAGCCTACGTACTTCCCACTG
Source organism: Candidatus Omnitrophota bacterium (assembly GCA_018818105.1). GTDB lineage: Bacteria > Omnitrophota > Gorgyraeia > Duberdicusellales > 4484-171 > JAHISK01. Next base: position 30,702 of record JAHISK010000005.1, read on the forward strand.
ATCCGGAATATCGCCCATCCAATCAACCCCGCTTGGTTTCATTTTAACATCAGGATTTATGCCGCGTGTGACAGCCTGATTGATTATCGCTTGTTTCTGTTCTTTAAGCAGTTGTATCAACCGGCGTTTGTTGCGGATGAATTGAGCTATCTTTTTTTCTTTAGATCTAAGGAAAGATGCAATAAATCTTTGTTCGTCAAATGACGGCACTATTGATTTAATGACTTTGAAATCCGTAAAACGCAAACTAAGCTGATCATCGCAAATTCCATATGAATATCTGTGAGACTCCTTTGTGTACTCTGTTGTACGCAATAAATAATGAAAATACTCGGAACAGGCATTTTCTCTGGGCTTCAAAATAATATAAGCTGGGCTAACAATTCCTCTATATCTCGAGATGCCAACGGCTCCCTGCCACATGCGCATTTTGTTGTAAGGTAAATCACCCTCCAAAACGAGTTTATATTTTGACTTGTCTTCATTAGAAGAATCTTTTTTTGATGAGCTTTCAATAAGCTCCTTTTGTCGTATCACACCGCGCTTTATTGTAACGGAAAGCAATTCTTCTTGATCCATTCCTCTTGTGTTTCGCTCTTCAAACACTGCGCGATTAGGTAAAACATCCCAATGTTCAGGAATTCGCTCTACCCAAGGCAAGTCAGAATCTTTATATTTCGGATACTGTTTCAATTTCATTATTTCGACTCCTCCACAATATCCTCTAAAATACCTTCGGTTTCTTCTTCCAAGGCGAATATGTCTTTTTGAATTTCCTCAAGAGTTCTTAATTGTGTCGGTTTATAAAAATGCTTCGTGAAAGAAATTTCATAGCCAAGCTGTGTTTTAGATGGAACAATCCACGCATCCAGCACATACGGCAATACCTCACGCTTAAAGAACCCTTCAATTCCGCCTTCTTCAAGCAACAGCACCTGCTCTGTATCCCGCAAATCCGTATCCGGTTCGTATTCAACACAAACCTTTTTTCCTTTTATCTCAACTTCATAAATGCCATATAAAGGATTAGCTTCTACTTTGCCTTTAGGATGGATTTTTTTAATTACCGGGATGCCATTTTCATCCGTTTTATTATTTACCTTTAGCTCTTTAATTTCTTTGGCTTTATATTCACGCTCGGGATCAATGCCCCTAAAACACAATGGTCGCTCAACAGTAATCTTTTGATACCCAAATGCCTCATTGGAAAATATTTTTGATTGCTCACTCGGCTTGAACTCGATTACAAGATTACAAATATCCTGAATATGTTGTTCGGAAAGTTGGCAGTTCTTCTTGCCTAAATTCTTCCTTAAAGGCACATACCACCCGGAGGCATCAATAAGCTGAACCTGCCCTTTTTTATGAGACGGTTTTTTGTTCGTTAAAAGCCAAATATATGTGGCGATTCCTGTGTTGTAAAAGGTGTTTTCCGGTAAAGCGATAATCGCTTCAAGCCAATCGTTTTCAATAATCCATCGGCGAATATTTGTCTCTCCTCCACCGGCGTCTCCGGTAAAGAGTGATGAGCCGTTATGAACCTCCGCAATACGGCTTCCCAGTTTTGAGCGATGCTTCATCTTTGAAAGTTTATTGACCAAGAACAAAAGCTGTCCATCGCTTGAGCGTGTAATCATTTTATATTCGGGATCATCGCCATGTTGTGTAATGAATCGAGCGTCTTTTAAATCCCGCAGTGTAAATGGCGAAGAATTATAAAATGCCTGCCTCGCGCATTGACATAAAGCCGCGTCCTGATTGGCAACCTTTGACTTATCCAGTTGCTTTTTCATATCCAGCACTTCTTTCTTGGTCGGTTCAAGTAAAGCGTCCAAGCGCCGGATAACCGTCATCGGTAATATTACGTCGCGGTATTTCCCCCGGACATAAACATCGCGAAGCACATCGTCGGCAATCCCCCAAATAAAATTTGCAATCGAACTATGCTGAATATAATTCATATTTCCCCCTTCACTATTCTTCTCTTGTCTCGAATTAACCCGCAATCGAACTTTCCTGCTGAGTTATCTTAAAAAATTATTTATCTCTACCCCAAAGTTTCTAAAACCTCCTTTTACGAAAGTACAAAGTCGCGGCACTTACTACGAATCTCTTTCAGTTCCTTCAGCACTGCCGCCAATTCAAATGATTCACCACGAAACGTCAATGTCTGTGTTAAAGGATCATACGCCCTATGATGATTGCTAGGTACGTTTCCCCAGATTGACTTAAAAGGATCTACTGCCAAATCGCTGTAGACCGCTGAAGATTGATTTTTGAACCAATCTTCTATTCGATCGTCATAGTGCTCGAAATGATTACGTAAGCTACGATCAGAAAGTATATTGTTATCTTCGACTTTAAGTAACTCCCGCAATCTTTTGCCTCGTACCGCGTATTTCTTTTCCTGTGGGCATAAAATCTTCGATACATTTCCCGCAGCCACGAGAATCGATTGAATTGAACTCCAGACTTCAATCTGATCGAAATTGTCCTTGATCGCTGATAAACGCTTAGCAGCCAATTCTGCAATCTTTGATTGCAACACAACCTCGCTTACAAATACCATCTCAGCAAGTTCATTTTGGGGCCTATTATCCACGGGATTCATTGTTTTATTTTTCCTTTTCTCCAACGCCCATAGTCCAATAAAAATATGCTTCGGAGTTGATACCTTTTAACCGCTCCAGAATCGTATATTTATCATTAAGACGAATATTCCCTAATAAAGACATATCAGCATTTTTAATAATTGCGCCCTTATCTCCGTTTCTGATTAACCACATAATATAGGCAATTTTTCCAAACATCGCTTTGAGAGATGCCGCGTCAACCGAGCCCACCAGATGATTTCCGATGCGACCTAACCCGCGATTTATTAAGTTAATTTCCTCAAATGAATTGTCCGCGCCTTTAACCAACCATTGGGAATATTTCCAGCCCACATCTAAGATGTCATCGATAACATTCTTGTCCGTAAACTTTGTTCCTCTAAAAACATTTTCCTGATATATAGCTTTCTCGAATGCTTTTTTTATTTCATCAATAGAAGCAACAAGGTTAAACAGTGTTCCCAAATCAATGATCTGTTTAAGAAATTCCATATCCCGGCCTTCTGATAATTTTAATCCAAGCGTTTTCGGGGCGACTGCTGTCAGTTTATCTCCGAACAAACCCTCCACCGTAGGGATATTAACCACAGCATCCGTTTCTTTCAAAATCATGGGCTGTCCTTTTAATGGCTTTTTAACCAGTCTGGGATACGGATTGTCGGAAAAGACAATATCTAACAAAATGCTCTGCTCTATCTTGGAAAAATGGGAATCGTAAAAGAACTTGAAATGTGCTTTAGGAATTTCTGTTTTACTTTTCCTTACATTCTCCTCTACAGATTTAAATATACCCGACCTTTCGGCAACGGCTACCAACTGTTCATTTATCGATTTTCTTTTATTCTCAGGAAGAAGAATATCGATATCAATCGAAAGCCTTGTTGGCGAATATTGGTGTAAAAGAATTGATGTTCCTCCTTTAAAAATGAGATCGGGATAAACCTCAAGTAATGGCGGCAAAAGGTTTAAAGCGTATACAGTTTTCTCGAATATCCCGGGATCTTTAAATCCAAGACTCTGTCGCAGTTTTTCTATACTTTGTTTATCAAGCACAAAATCTCCTTAATTATAGACTTCTGCCAACATTTGACATAATGTGGCAAAAGTCTATTGCATAACTGTTAATATTATCAGTAAGTTGCGGAATTAGCGTTTTCAGGCACCTGCGCCTCCTACTATAGCTCAGTAGCTCTCCAATGTTAATACGGTAAAGCCTGAGGAGATCCCACCATAGTTCAAAATAATCAGATTGAGCTATGTAATTGTACTTGTTCAGGTCAAGATACATATCCACCAAAATCTTTTCCAAAGCTGGAACATTCCCATTCCGAGGAGAGCGCGACGGAATCACACGAATAACCACAGGATCACGAGTCACATCAAACCCGGCAAAGAATGACTTAACTCTTTTTTCTTTTAAAACGAACCTATGCTTACTGTCCAAATAATCATACACAGGAAAAACAGCCTCTGTTTCAACCTCAACAAAAGTTATATGGTGTGTCTGAGTATGATGATATAGCGGCGCGAAAAGCTTAGTATCCCAAATTAAAAAATCAATGAGAGGATATTTTTTCTTTATGTCCTGACGTATAGTCTCTACCTTGCGAACAGATTCAAAAGGAAATTCTTGAGCAACAGTTGAATAATACCCATATCCGGCGTCATAGACACTTTTTTCTTCATTAAGCTGAAATAAATAATCCTTAACCAACTTCTTGTCAAAATTGGTTTCTTCAATAATCTGAGACAAAGAAAAATTTCTGTGTTTTTTTACATAATTTCTGACTATGTCTTTTTTATTCAAAGCGCACCTCTACTTTTCATTTAATCTTCGTAACACCTTATCGATCCAAGCCGGAGCGTAACGAAGATCGGCCATAAGTGTTTTCTTGTCTTTATCTGATAATTTTCTTTTTAAAATATTTATAACCCTATCATCCACATTTTCCTGCCCCATATAACGTAAAGCCTGAATGACCAGACCGCTAATACGCCCGGCCGTCGCCATATTTTTAGGAGTTGTCTTTTTTAATGTAATACTTCTCTTTCCAATATTAACGGTACGTGAATGACCGTCCGTTAAAAAAACAAATTTTGCAGGCACTTGATCAGATAAGCCCAATAAGTTCGCCGCATATGCCCCCGACGGCTGGATTTTAAGATTATCTTTTTCAGCCAGTGCATCAGCGATTTTATTCGGATCCGGAGGCACATCGCCAAATTCCGGATGTTTTTCCGGATAATCATATATTCCGCGAGCAATACGCCTAATCTCTCCTGACTCAACCATGCGTTCCAGCACTTTGGCAATAGTCTTGGGATTTCCTAAATCAAAGAAACGATACGTGGTAAATACAAATCCTCGTTTCTGCTTATAAATGTCATTTTTTATTTTATCCACAATAGTCTGCATAATATGCCCCTTATTAGTGTCGGAAATAATATATTATAATTGCGACATGATGTCAAGATGATTTTTTGACTGTGGGTCGTTAACGACCTAATGTTCACTACTTGGTGAACATTAGCAAAAAATGAACATTGCGGGTAACTTTATCCGCAGTTATTAAATATGCGCTGAAGGTTACCGCAATAACTCCTTTTCCATCAAAGAGCTGCGGAAATGGCTCCAAGAACTACCTCTGTGAACTGTAAATGTCTTATAAATCAAAATATCCACTAGTGAATGGACATTTCGTGGTAGTGGACATTTATGGATTCCCACTTTCGTGGGAATGACAACGTGGTTGAGATCCTTCGTCGTCGCTTCGCTCCTCCTCAGGATGACGCCGCGTGGCTACTCCACCAGCGCCGCGGCGAGCGACATCATTGACTTCCTATAAAGAAAATCTATATCCGCCGTTTATTCTCTCCAAAACCACGTGCCCTTCCCGTGCCAGCCACCCCAAACTCATAAGAATTATTTCCTGAGGTTCTTTTATATTTTCCGCGAGATCAAAAAGAGCGGCATTTTCCTGCCTCTTCCTCTCTAACAAATGCCAAATTTCCCCTGCTACAATCCCGATTCTCGTAATCATTGTTTTTTGCCGCGGCTTTGTTTTGGTTTATTTTCCTCTTTCTCTAAAGAGACCCGGCAATTGCCGTTTAAGGACGCGCCTTCGTTGACAACTAAAACCGGAACTTTAATATCCCCCTGAACTTGCGCGGAAGCAGAGAGTTCAAGCCGCTGGGTGCATTCAATGTTTCCCTCCACTTTACCCGCGATAGTTACATTTTCTCCTTTAATTGTATTGGCCTTTACCCGCGCATTCTCTCCTATTATCAAAATTCCTTTTGCTTCTAAATTTCCTTCAAAACTGCCGTTTATTCTTAGATTAATCGGACCGGTAAACTTAAGGTCACCTTGCATCCCTGCTTCGATATTAATAACCTTATCCTCCGCTACCGGCAGACTATTTTTCTTTTTAAACATATCTTCCTCTCCATTCTGTTTACCCAGAATCTCCGGCCGCTTTCGGCTTCCTGTCCGTGGAAAAATAAATGAGCGCGAGGGAAACTGGCTTTATATTCTTAAAGATATTTGCGAAGGGTACAGCGGCAATATAAACAATCGGAATATTGGGGATTATAATCAAAACATGCCAGCAATGTTTTTATTTCCAGTAAAACATCCTGGGTATAATACTTCCTCTCGGCAGCAATTGTCTTTTTGATTTTAGCGAAAATATGGGAATGGTAAGATAGATCGTTATCCCCCTATAGAGGAGTGAAATTACTCCCCCGACTAAAGTCGGGGGCTTCTTTTATTTCCATAATTTCATCTGGTTTTCCACCATATCCTCACGTTGATTTTGTATATATTTTTTGATTGTTTCTTCATCTATTCCAACGCTACTGACAAAATA
>JAHISK010000034.1 GCA_018818105.1 Candidatus Omnitrophota bacterium
TGAAGGCTTTAACAATAAAGTTAAACGCCTAAAACGGATGGCTTATGGCTACAAAGATATCAATTACTTTAGATTAAAAATTCATCAACATTGTGGTTACTTAAACCCGAGGAGATTCCACATTAATTAAGAAAGAACCAAATTAATCGAGCAAAAACATTAAAATATAATTCCTTAATCCCCCCAATCGTATTTCTACGATAAACGCCAATCGCGGCAGGCAATAACTCTTTAAAAACTTTGCAAATAGACTCTCCTCTATTTAACCGACTATAACATTCGGGAAAAACTTCATTCATTAATTTTATCTTTTCAGAAAACCCATAATCAAACCCCGGCAACCGCTTTATATCACACAATTTACCCCAAGTATTACTATCAGTAATTACCTTTAAAAACGCTTCCCTTTTCCACACATAAAATGTCCCCGCATCACTAAACCGAAAAGCGTAATACATTGTTATCCCATTTATCCGCGGCAGAAAATAAGCATAAAAAAACGGCAGTGTATAACCTTCTTTTTTAATAGTAAAAAATAGGAAATCTGTTCCATTAGGAATTTTCTTATTTTCAACACAAATCAAAAGGTTCTCACCCTTAAACCGTGCGTTAAATATTTTTTCTTTTTTATTACTAAGCAAATAACTTGCTATCTTCGTTATTTGCTCTCTAAATTCTGCTTCCCAATCAGCTTTAAACTCAGCCTGTGCCGGGCTGGAGGTATTATTTGCTATTAACCAAAAATCCATTATCAGGGAAGAGCTGACTTTGTTTTCCTTTTCACTATCCCCATCACCACTTTCTTTAGCTTTAGCATAAGAAGCTATCTCATCTGCTACTATTTTTGCTATTTTTCCCTGAAAGCTTATCTCAAACAATAATTTTAAAAAAGAAAGATGCATTTCTTTAAAAGCTAATATTGAATATATATTCCTTAATTTAATCTCTTCAAAAGAAGATAATTTCACCAGTGTAAATCCCTCTTTCTGTTCTTTTATCATTTTATATTCTTGAATCCTAAGTTTTACATTTAAAACCGCTATTTCCTGCTCTGTTAATGCCTCTAATTTTTTTTCACCGCAAAATTGATTAACAATTTTCCATGCTCCGTTTTCTCTTTCTTTAGCATATCTTGCCTCTATTTTTTTTAATACACTATTTATATATACTTTTTTATCAATGTTCGTTGTATCTCTATCGCAAATTTCTTTTACTAGAAAACGGATATTTAAAATAAATTGAGTGAGACCCGATTCTCTTTCTGAAACCAAAAACCTAACTATTTCGCGATTATCCCGAATAATACTATTCATCTTTTTTCTAGCGGCTATATTCACCATAATATTCGCGTCTGCTCTACTAATTTTTTTTATTTGAATAGGATAACCGTTTAAAATTAAAACATTCACAATCTCAATAATCTCTGCTAATGCTGCAATAACTGAAAATTCTGGTGCCAACTTTTGCTGAATATCTTTTGCTGAAATCACCTTTCCTTTTAGATTTAATGTCATTAAACAGTCTTTTATTAATTTTATATCTTTACCTAAATAATTCTTTATTTTTTTGTATTCTAATCCGGGATGATTTTTCTTCCATATTAATTTCTTTTCTTCAATTAATCTTTTAATTCGCGAATTTACCAACTGCTCTCTTAACTCATCTCCTAATACTTCTATAATCTTTGCCAATTTTCCAACCGATGGATTTTCCGTACCGCCATTCTCTATCCTGCTCAATTCTCCTTTATCCATATCTGTTCTAATTGCAAACTGACTCATCGTTATGTTTTGTTTAATCCGAGCTAATTTCACTAAAAACCCTAAATCCTTAGGAGATACAGCAACAGCATCGCCTAAACAAAGATTTAACCCTAAAATCAGTTTTAGCCACGTATCCTGTTGTACCTTATCTAATTTTTCTTCCTTAATAATCTGATTTAACTCAGGATTACTAAGCCCAAGAGCCTTAATTATTTCTACATCCGAAATCCCTTTATGTTTTTTTATTTCCTTAAGCTCATTAATAATTAGATAAATATTGAAAATACGCAAGCCGTATTTACCGCTAAAAATAATTTCTTTATTTTTTTCGCTCTCAGAATTATTTTTTTCTGCTAGCGGGCTGGATATACCTAGCCTTAAAAAAGCTATTGTTTTACTGCTGGATTTTATTGGTACTCTCTTAAAAATAGTATGGGGAAAAAGACACAAAATAAGAGGAACGGGTATCAAATTAAAAACTGCGGATTGGAAATATAAAATAAGAGAAAAAATCAAGGGGCAAAAGATAATTAAAATAGACATAAAGTGGAAATAATAAAAGCAATATATAAAAACTGAAAAACTAAAAACCATAAAGACAAAAAAACTAAATTCTACATGTTTTTGAAATATTTTCTTTTGCCATTTTTTAACTTTTGAAAAAACTCGCTTCTGAAATTTTTTAATATTATTTATGAAATCATTGTTATATGGGAAAATACCTACAAGATAAACTAAATAAGAATAAATTACCAACTCATCACAATCACCAAAATAGAAAACAATTGTTTTAAAACCACCTAAAGTAATACCGGTTATCGGTCCAATTTTTCTATGAATTTCTGACAACTTCACATTAAAATGACAGCAAACTAAAGATTCTATATCCCTCGAAAAACAGCTGTTATTTCCGATTGATTCACACTTAATAAAATTAATTATCCCTCGCATAATAGAAATATTCGCTATTATCTTTACCAAAGCACCCTTAATCAATAATAAATAAATATTACCGGACTGCGTTGCGCATTTCACAATAATTAAACAAAAAGAAACTAAAAATATCCATGAGAACAAAAAACCTACCTTAGCAGCAAATTGTGTAGCAACATACTTATCCGGTATTGTAACTACAGCTTTATACATCCCTTTTTTATATTCAATATTGTTAAATGAATTTATTCTTTCACCTCCCAAGTCTAACCAAAAACTTCTACATATAATATATAAAGTTGTCATTCCCGCAAAGAATCTACTAATACATCCTACCGCGCTTAATATAGCGCATGACGATGACGAATTGCGTAAACAATATATTTTTATCGGAGAGCTATTTTCGCCTTTTAAATTATCTAAACGATCTACGGAACTATTCTTTACAAATAAATTCCAAGTAATAATTAAACTGCTTTCAAAGACGGTTTGGAACAACGATGAAATTATTGGGCTTAAATTAATTTCTTTTCTAAGCGTTCTAAAGATAAAAACATTACAATTATTATCTTTTAGGGTTAAATGACAGTGTGTAAGAATTAAACGATAAGGATTAATAATTATACTATCGACTAAATGCGGCAAGCCAATTTTCAAAGGACTAGAATTTAAAAAACCGTCTTTTTGAGCAATAATCTTCGAATATTCCGTCATATCACCATTCTGCCTCGCTGTCTCGGCAGTAATATCATACATTCTCACTGTTACGCTTATTAAACAGGTCCCAACTCTATGGGATACAAGTCCAGTTTCTAATCCGCCAAATCTTTCTTGAAAAAGATATCTTCCCTTCTTAAATATAAATAATATATCTTTTTCGCTTTCACCCACCGGCGAGGGGTCGCGATATTTTCTAATTGCCAAAAACCGATTATTGACAATAACCTCTAAGTTCGTTATAATTTTTTTAGGAGATAACCAAAATTTAATCAAAGGGGTCAAGTCTGTATTCTTGACATTCCATTTTCTATAATGATGAAGATCGATATCTATTTTTATCCGCCTTGTCTGAAATAGTAAAATCATTCCACTAGCCGATCTTATCAGAAAGTTATGAATGATAAGAGGTATAATAAAATTATTAAAAAATTGGACATTACGGAATGATAAAGCACAAATGTTGTAAATACAGACTTGACCCCTATTGGGAATAGTGGGAATAGAGTTGGTCGGCCGGTTGCCTTCGAAAACTTTAAAAGGTGCTAGCTTGGCAATCTCTTCTTTAGTTTTAGTCCATTCCCGCTGGCCTTTTTCTCTTCGTTTGGCATTTTCTTTTTCAATGTCGTCTAAAACTTCCCGGAAATCCTTGCCTTTCATCAGCGCTTCGGTCTGAGCAAAAAAGTTTGAGAGGAATATCTTATGGTGTTCATCCAACCGCGCTTTTAACTCCGGATTGTTATCTAACTTCTGCCCGCTCCTTTGGGCAAAAGCGATGAAATCCGCGGGAATCAATTTTGTCCCTTGATGAATCAATTGATAAAACGCGTGCTGGCCGTTTGTTCCTGGTTCACCCCAGATAATCGGCCAGGTTTGATACTTCACTGGTTTTCCGGCACAACTCACATTCTTGCCGTCGGATTCCATGGATTGATTCCTCAATGCGGTATGAAGGACGACTCGATCCTCTGTCTCATTGATCTTTACCCCCGCAAACATCGCCTCAATAGCGCCCTTAAGCCCTGTTTCTTCAGCTAAATTAATGAGCGCGTTCATTATGTTTTCATCTATCCGGTTCTTTAATTCTACCCACTCACTGCTATCAACTTTCAGCCCATGTCCTTTACTAAAAAGCCCTTCTTGGGCTAATGCCATAAGAATAATGATAAGCAAAATAATACCTGCGATAACAGGAAACATTAAGAACCCAAGTATGGCAACCCCTTTGTAACCAATCCATCTAGTTAATAAAAATAATAAGGCAACCCCGGCCGCCGCCGCCGCCGCCGCAAATACTCCAACCGTATCCACAAGCACACCGTCAAAATCAAATACTATAAGCCTTACATTCTTCGGGATTCTACCTGTAATATTAATTACTCCGTCTAATTCACTTTGCTGGAAAAGACCTCTAACATTACTGCTCACAATCTGCCTTTTCTGATCCACAGAAAGGAATTCCTCCTTAATGCTATTGAAAACTTCCCTATCATTTATAGAATCGAACCTACATATATTTTGTAATACATAGACTATCCCTTTTTCTCTAAGGATTCCCTGAAGCAACGGTGCTTCTCGATCACCCTCATAATCATAACCTATTGCCGCAACAACTCCTTCTATTATAGATTCTGCATTTCCATTGTAATCTCTTACCAATCTAACCGCTCCCATCAACCGCTCATCATATCCAAGCTTTGACACCGGGTTGCGGGCAACTCTTACGATAGGGTCATTCAAACCTTCATTACTAAATCTTCCTAAAATATCCTCTACTCTAATATATTCATCCCTGTCATCCTTACCTAAATGCCACTTCTTTACCATGGCCCTAGTTATTTCAAACAAAACATTTCGTACTGTTTTATTAATTTGCGGATCACCGATAGCCTCATGAATATAGGTATACTCTCTCAAATATCCTAAATACGCGCATACAGCATGAGCAGTATTTAAAGAAAATAATTTACGTTCCTTAAGAAAGCTCATATTATTCGTTAAACGAACCCCTTCAATAGATTTTATACTTGTTATATCCCCTTTCAGTCCTTCTCTATCAATTTCTAAAAAATAATACCGCGGCTCAGTAACAATAGATAATGAATCATTTCTATCTAAATATCTAATATTATACGGCACTATTCTGTCATTTACCGAATCAGCCGTTCCAAGAACTTTGTTAACTGACTTTCTTAAGCTAATATTTATATGTTCCATAATTAACTCTCTTAAATAATCAGCCATTTTACTATTATTTGAGCACACGATTATATTCACCGGCACAAAGTTTTCATCTTTTATTCTCTTCTCAACCCCTTCTGCCACTAAAAACGCTATCTCCTTATAAACGGCTATATGAGTTGCAACAAATACAAGTCGAACCCGAGAAATAATCTCAATCACCTTTCTTTTTTGATTTAAAGCAATCGCCTTAACATTATTAACCATTACCCTCTCAACTGTAGTTTTGTTTACATCATAAACTTTTAACTCATAACACCCTTTACAATTCAATAACTTTACAGTTTCCTCGTTTTTATCAATAAACGCCACTCTATATCCGGAAATATTTAATATCTCTCCCAAATATCCACGCCCTATACCGCCAATACCAAAGACTACTGCTTGAGGGAAACGTAGCTCTCTATTAATTACCTCAACAGGGGAAGAGGTATCTTCCGTTCCTCTTAAAGATTTCTTAGCACCAACATACCAATAGTTACATTCTGCGTTACCGCCATAAATAGGTTCTACCTTAGAATCAATGAAGGTAATCTTATTTAGAACATAATGTTTATTTTTTACCGGCGAGGCAGCAGTAACCGATAACCGAATACAGACAACCGTTAATATTCTCGTCGGCGATGAATTGTCCACAAGAAGAATTTTCCAATTTCCGAGTCTGACCCCGGTATGCACAAAATTAATTCCGAAAACAATAAAATATTTTCCAGTTTCAAAAACAGCAGGGTCAGACCTTGAATTGTGAAATAATGAAACAAAAACCGGCGAGGCTATGTCGTTTCTGAACAAAATCGCGTCGGAATACTTCTGATCGCAAATCTTAATTGCTGGTCTTCTTACATAACGATAATACCTAATGATTTCATAAATCATTTCTTCCGTATATCTTATAAATCTCCTTAACATACCAACAGCGGAACTAACCGAGTCAGACCCTGGAGACGGAAAAAACTTCTCTTCTTTCCCTGCCCCTTGATTCATAGTTGAGGCTTTCCCGCGATCCGAACTGATATTCAAGCTATTATCCTTACTCTTATTTTTTTCTTTTTCCCTTAAATATGTTTTTCTTATCAAACACATTACCAAAATCACAAAAATAAGGTCTAAAATAAATATTCCGATTAAATACAATTCTCTTCGAAAACAATAAATACAATCAAAAATAATTTTAAAAACAACATTATCTAAAATACGTTCAACCATTTCCCGCGCGGAAAGCTCTTTAACCGGGGAAGACAAGAAATACCGCGTTCCCTTAAAAGATAAAACCGGTAAAACAGCACTTTCCGCCATAGGCAAAACAAAAAAAGGATTGAAAGATTTAATCAACAATCCTAACGCGATAATCGCAGGGAAAATAAACAAAAGATTAAATACCGCCATAATTACTAAA
>JAHISK010000035.1 GCA_018818105.1 Candidatus Omnitrophota bacterium
AATCCAAGAATAAAACCTATGGTAAGTTGGAAATGGAAAGTGTTACGGTTTCCTGATAAACAGGTAGCCAAAGGTACTGATAATGGATGGATAGAAAAAGATGATTACGCGGCCAGGTTTTATGTTATTTTTCCAGGTTTTCTTTTTAGCCAGATGAAATGTATTGAGTATGTATGGGCTAAGGATCTTGCTTCAGGCGTTGTTATGAGTAGTCCGTATTTTAGTTCCATAAAAATTATGGTAGTTGAGTCGGGTGAAAAAAATAAAGGTGAATGGGTTTTTGAGGAGAGAAATATATATGAGGATTACAAGAAAATTTTTGGTCATCTTCCTGGAAAAGTTGGCGGTATTGCGATTATGACTGATACAGATAATACCAAAAGTATAGCCGAAGCTCATTATGATGAGGTGAGGGTGGGATATAAAAAATAGTATATAGTGAATAGTATATAGTATTTAGACGGAGATAATTAAAACTATATACTAACGACTATATACTGGATACTGGTAATTGGAGGAAGAAAAATGGAAGAGAGAAGAAGAAAAAAGTTTGTTGATATTCCCTTTCAACGAAAATTGCTAGTTTTTATTTTTGCTTGTTCGATAATCCCAGCGGTGATTGTTGCAATATGTTTGTATTATCTTATATTTAATCTGCTGGCGCAGCAGATGGTTATTCCTGAAGCTATCGCCTATAATTTAATTCCCGTGGCTAAAAAAGTTACAATTATTATTTTTATAGCGTTGCCGGTTACGTTATTAATCATATGGATTATGGCGGTGGAAATGTCTCATAAAATTGCCGGACCGCTTTTTCGGTTAGATAGAGAATTAGATAATAGGATTACCGGTCAAGACCATGGTCATATAACTGTGCGTAAAAAGGATGAGTTAAGGCCGCTTATTGATAAAATAAATATATTGCTTTCAAAAAACAAATAATGGCGCTGTTGCAAAATAGCACCAACGCCTGATTTTAGAGATTAAAGATCGATTACAGCGATAAAAAAGTTAATGTTTTTTCTTTGTAATCAAGTCTTAATCGTTGTATCAGTGGCTGTTATATTTCGTAACAGTCCCATAATTTTAGATAGTATTTAGTGGTTGGTGATTTTTTAACTAAACACTAACAGATTTTAGTTAAGAATAATCTTCATTTCTAATAAAATAAAAAGATGGTAAGAGTTATCGTTTATATATTGTTTTTTGTTTTTTCAATGGCAGGGTATGTTAGATCTATTGAAAATTCAAAGATATTTTATCCCACAAAAGAAATCATTGAGACGCCGCGGGTTTTAAACGTGGAATTTCAGGATATATATATTAAAACTTCAGATAATATTAAGATAAACGGGTGGTTTATTCCAAAACCCGGCGCGCGATATACTGTATTATTTTTGCATGGTAACGGCGGTAATATGGGCGACAGATTAGATAAAATAAATATGTTTTACGATATCGGCGTAAATATGTTTATAGTTGATTATAGAGGGTATGGCAGCAGCGAAGGCAAAGTAAGTGAGAAGGGCGTATATCTAGACGCCAGGTTTTGTTATAAATATTTAGTAGATGATTTCAAGATAGCGCCTGAACATATTTTAGTATATGGAGAGTCCTTGGGCGCGGCTATCGCTATAGATTTAGTGTCTAATGTAGAAGTCGCGGCGTTAATAACAGAAGGAGCTTTTACCAGCATAAAAGAAGTAGGTAAGACGGTTCATCCTTTTTTAACGTTATTTTTGCTTTCTGATAAATTTAATTCTTTAGCAAAAATAAATCATGTTACGGTGCCAAAGTTATTTATCCATTCATCCAGCGATGAGTTGGTGCCGTTTAGTTTAGGAAAGAAACTTTATAGAAAAGCAGTATTACCTAAGCAGTTTGTTGAGTTAACCGGCGATCATAATGGCGCGTTTATAGAGTCGCAGAAAAAATATATTGAGGCGATAAAAGAGTTTATTGATAATCTTGGGAAGACTGAAGATCGAAGACTAAGATTTTGGGAAAGATGGTCCATAGTATGTGGTCGAGGGGTAGTAATATGAAAGTACTGACGCAGGAGTTGTGGTTTAATACTAAGAATAGGTTAGAGTTTATCAATATAACGCCTACAATAGAGGAGTTAGTCGTGAAAAGTGGAGTGAAGGAAGGATTATGTTTAGTTAATGCTATGCATATTACCTCCAGTATTTTTATAAATGATGATGAAAGCGGATTGCATAACGATTTCCAAGAATGGCTTGAAAAATTAGCGCCGTATCAACCTACTTCACAATATCAGCATAATGTCGGTGAAGATAATGCTGACGCACATTTAAAACGAAGTGTTATGGGCAGAGAAGTGGTTGTCGCGATAACAAAGTCTAAACTTCATTTTGGGCCGTGGGAGCAGATTTTTTACGGTGAATTTGACGGACGGCGTAGGAAGAGAGTGCTGGTGAAAATTATAGGAGAATGAATGATTAGCGTTTAGCGGATAGCGAATAGAGTAAATAGTTTTTTTTATACTATACGCTAAACGCTACGCGCTATACGCTATTAATGATATGAAATATCTATTCTCTTGGAGAGTGTTGGGTGTTTATACTTTTTTTATAGTTCTGCTTTCGGTTTTTCCTTTTAAGGAAGGGTCTGAAGTAGGTATCGCTTTTTTAGATAAGATAGTCCATTTTTGTATGTACGCGGGATTAGCGTTTCTGGTGGTAAATACTTTTTTTTTGAAGAAACGTAGGCGTTTTAAAATGTCAGCATTTTTTTACGTGTTTTTATTAGGGGTAGCGCTTGAATTTGTCCAGGTTTTTCTTCCTTACCGCGGTTTTGAATTGGCAGATATTGGATGTAATTTTTTAGGCGGGTTGATAGGGGTATTATTCGTTGTAGGGGATGGGGGCGCCTGTCCTGTTAATATTATTAAATCATGACCAACAACGTACAAAATTTAGTTCAAATGTTAGATGAAACCGCTAATCAATACCCTAAACGGATAGCTCTAGTTTTCGGCGCCAGAAAAATTACTTATGCCCAGTTAGTAAGCAATTCAAAGAAGATCGCGGCGAAGTTTTATGAAGAAGGCGTAAGGGAGTTTGATAAGATTGCGTTGTGGCTGCCTAATTGTCCAGAGTTTATTTATACTTTTTTCGCTAGTTTACGTTTGAAAGCGATAGTTGTTCCCATTAATACGATGTTAAAG
Organism: Candidatus Omnitrophota bacterium; assembly: GCA_018818105.1. GTDB lineage: Bacteria > Omnitrophota > Gorgyraeia > Duberdicusellales > 4484-171 > JAHISK01. The sequence continues at coordinate 3,191 of JAHISK010000035.1, forward strand.
AGAGAAGAAGCTATATTTATAATAGGAGATTCTCAAGCTAAAGTCTTAGTCTGTTCTATAGATAAAGCTTATGATAGTGAGAATATTTTATCGCGGCTTGAATTATTAACACAGGTGGTTTCGTTACTTGCTCCTGGCGGTAATAACATAGTTAGTAATTTTTCTGAATTCGTCAGATATCCGAAAGAGTTAGATGTAAAAGTAGATATTAAAGAAGATGATTTAGCTGAAATTATTTATACTTCAGGGACGACTGGTAAGCCTAAAGGTGCCTGTCTAACGCATAAGAATCTTCTTTCTAATGTAAGAGATTGTGTTAGCGTAATAAATGTGACTAGAAAAGATTGTTTTATCTGTGTTTTGCCTCTTTTTCATTCTTTTGCTTCAACAGTTTGTATGTTGCTTCCTTTATCAAGCGGGGCAAAAATTGTAATTATGAGAGCGGTTAGGCCTTTTAAACGGGTTATGCGCGCTATTTTTAAACATAAGGTAACTATATTTGCCGGTGTTCCTTCTTTTTTCAGTATTTTAAGTGAAGCTAAAATACCTAAGTGGAAAGCTTTGTTAGGTGTTTTTATGAATCCTATACGATTATATATTTCCGGGGCAGCTGCTCTTCCTTCTAGTGTGTGCCGTAAGTTCGAAAGACGGTTTCGCAGACCTCTTATTCAGGGGTACGGGTTAACTGAAGCGTCGCCGGTTGTGTCCTTAAATCCTTTAAAAGGAAGACGCAAATCAGCGTCGATAGGTAAACCCTTACCGTCGGTAGAAGTAAAAGTAGTGGGTAAGAAAGGCGAAGAATTGAAACCGAATCAAGTAGGTGAGTTGCTAGTTAAGGGGCCTAATGTGATGAAGGGATACTATAATCAACCTCAGAGCCAGGCTAAAAAAGTTTTATGTGATGGCTGGTTGTATACAGGTGATTTAGCTAAGATAGATCAGGATGGATTTCTTTATATTATGGGAAGGATAAAAGATATGATTAACGTGAGAGGGCTAAATGTTTATCCTCGAGAAATAGAAGATGTTCTTTATAAGCATCATAAAGTAAAAGAGGCCGCTGTTCTTGGCGTTGTTCATCGGCACAGAGGAGAGGTTCCTGTAGCGTTTGTTGTTAAAGATGATCAATTAGAAGAAAGAGAATTGGTTAAATATTTGAGAGGTAATCTTGCTTCTTATAAAGTTCCCCTAAAAATATTATTTAAAGATAGTTTGCCGAAAAACGTGACAGGAAAGATATTAAAAAAAGAATTAAAAAAAGAAATAAAAAATCTATTTAAGTAACCAGTAGAAACAGTAATAGGATTGATTAAATATGAAAGACCCATTTGAAATTATATTTGAAGATGAGTATGTGGTTGTTCTGAATAAAATCGCTAAAATATTAGTACAGCCATCTCCTAAAAAAGAGAAACTTACATTATCCTCTCTTTTAGCGAAAAAATTGAATGAAAAGGTTTATCCTTGCCATCGGTTAGATAGAGAAACCAGTGGATTGATAATTTACGCTAAGAGTAATTCTGTTCAGAAAAAAATTATGGATCAGTTTCGGCGGGGAGAGGTTAGAAAGAAATATATAGCGTTTGTAAAAGGTAAAATGAAGAAGAGAAGCGGAGAAATCGAAAATTATATTTTGGACAAAGAGGGGGCGAAGTTCGGCGAAAAAGCTAAAAAGGCTAAAACTCGCTACCGTGTGTTAGGGGAATCTGATGAATTTAGTGTGGTAGAATTAGTCCCGTTAACGGGCAGAACAAATCAATTAAGAATCCAGTTTGCTAAATTAGGACATCCTATTTTAGGAGAAAGAAGATACGCTTTTAGACGAGATTTTCCAATTGATTTTAAACGGCTGGCGCTACATTCTTTTTTCGTTAGTTTCATTCATCCTATAAGTAGAGATAGGGTAAATTTAGAAATAGAGATGGCGCAAGATATGGGGGAGTTTTTACGGGATTTAAGTGTTTAAATTAAATCCAATCGCGAATTTTAGTTTATTGTATTGCTATTGGAATTGAATTGAATTGAATTGAATTGTATAATTAATATTGAAAATTTGAAGGAGATGGTTAAAATAGATTGTGCTTTTGTAGAGTAAAGTGGCTTTCCGATACGAAGTATCGGAATCCCGCGTGCGGTTAACGCCATGCGGGAAATCTCCACGTGCGCGCTTGTTCGTTACGTGGTAATTAGGAGGTTGATATGAGATTAAGAGGAGTTGTGTTTTTTGTTTTGGTTCTTGTTCTTTTTGGAACTAACGCGATATCTGTTTATGCTGAAGAGAGTGTTGCTGATGATTATGTTGTCGCTACGTTAGGGGTTGAAAAAATATATTTTTCCGAAGTAGCCAAAATAGCGGATGGATTAAGTCAGGAACTTAAAAATAGTTTCGCGAATGATTTGCAATGGCGGTACAATTTTATTCAAAATTATGTTACGCTTTACGCTTTGGCAAAGAGAGCTGCGGATGAAAAAATAGATAAAAATGAGGAGGTAAACTTTTCTTTTGAAAATGTTAAACGGCAAATTTTGTCTAATAAGTTAGTCAGCGATACATTATCTAAAGTTAACCTTACTCAAGAGAATGTAGAAAGGTATTTCGAATCGGCAAAGGTTAATTATCAATCAGATGAAGATATTAGGTTGAGTTATGTTAAATTAAGTAGCAAAGAAGAGGCTGATAGTTTTATGAATCAGTTAAATAAAGGGAAAGAGTTTGATCGGTTGGCAAAAAAGAGTAAAGTTGAAGGAAACGATTTTATTTCTAAGGCTAATCCTTATTATAAAGAGTTAGGAAATTTAAGTTTTGCCAATGTCCTAGATTCATTTACGGCTTTAGGTGTTGGCGGAAGTAGTAACCCTGTAGAGATGAATAGTGAGTTTTACATATTTCATGTAGAGGAAAAAAAGCCTGCTGCAAAAGTTGTTTTAGCGCAAGTCCGTGATAGGGTTATACAGGATTATACTCGACAGGTAAGAGAAACAGTAGTTACAAATCTTATAAATGAAACAATGGAACAGAAGGAGGTAATAATAAATACGGATATAATAACTGAGCAGTTTAAATTAAGTAAGAAGGAAGAATAAGATAGTTATAAGTTTTAGGTTATAAGTTTTAAGTTGGTAGAAAATACAGCTAGGTTTTAATCTTTGTATATCGAAGAGTTCTTTATCTTTATGGCTTTTAAACTTATAATTTATAACTATTTGTAAAGGGGAGAGTTTAATGGAAAAGAGACAACGCTGGCCGTCGAGGATGATATTTATATTTGCCGCTATAGGATCCGCTGTAGGATTAGGTAATATTTGGCGGTTTCCTTATTTAGCCGGTAAATATGGCGGAGGAGCGTTTTTAATCCCCTATTTAATAATGCTTTTTCTATTAGGCGTACCTCTTTTAATAATGGAATTCGCCATTGGTCAACGTATGCAGGTTGGGGCTGTCGGGTCTTTTCGTAAGATTAAACGTAAGTTGGCAGGTATTGGTTTAGGGTCGGTATTATGTGGATTTATTGTAGTAAGTTATTATGCGGTAATTATGGGATGGTGTTTAATATATTTGATATATTCATTTACATTGAAATGGGGTGCTGATACAAAGAGTTTTTTCTTTGATAATGTAATTCATCTAAGTAAAGATGTGGGAGAGGTAGGGTTTATTTCTGTAGAGATTATTTTTGCTTTAGTCATTGTATGGGCCTTGATATATTTTTCTGTGTGGAAGGGAATTAAGAGTGTTAGTAAAGTAGTATTGGTAACTATGCCTTTACCTATAATTCTGTTTTTTATTCTTTTGATTCGGGGGATTACTTTACCAGGAGCAATAGATGGAATTATATTTTATTTAAAACCAAATTTTGGGGCGTTGTTAGATTTTGAAGTATGGAGCGCGGCAATGTCTCAGATATTTTTTACTTTAAGTTTAGCTTTTGGGATAATGATTGCTTATGCCAGTTATCAGCATGAATCCAGTGATATATCAAAAAGCGCGATAATTACGGCGTTAGTTAATTCGGGAATTTCTATTATCGCTGGATTCTGTGTTTTTTCTACTTTAGGGTATATGGCGTCAAGGAGCGGAGTGCCGGTTTCAGAATTAGCCGCCTCCGGCCCTTCTTTAGCTTTTATTGTTTTTCCAAAAGCGTTATCACTTATTCCCTTTGCTTCGGTTTTCGCGGTATTATTTTTTGTTATGCTTATAACTCTAGGTATTGACAGCGCTTTTTCTTTGGTTGAGGCCGCTTCGACCGTAATCCATGATCGGTATTCGCATATAAGAAAAGAAGATGTTTCTTTGTACGTATGCGTTTTTGGATTTATTTGCGGAATAATTTTTGCTACCTTTGCCGGATTATATTATTTAGATATAACGGACCATTTTATAACAAATTACGGATTAGTTTTAGTAGGATTGCTGGAAGTATTAGCTATAGGATGGTTATATGGGGCTAATAAATTAAGGAACTATGTTAATCATGTATCCGAAATAAAAATTGGAAAATGGTGGAACACGCTTATTAAATTTATCATTCCTGTTTTTCTTATTGTGTTATTGATTGCTAATTTTATCAGAGATATAAAACATCCCTATGAAGGTTATCCTCAGTGGGCAATATTTTGTTTTGGATGGGGGTTGATTATCGGTGTACTTCTATTAAGTTGCCTATCTGTATTCTTTTCGAGACAAAAAAATAATGTGTAAAAAACTACTGTGTGTTATAGGAATTTTGTTGATTCCTGTTATTAGTTTTGGTCATTCCTTTTATTCAAAAGCAGCTTTATTTAGTAAAAAAGATAAAGCTTTTTATACGTTATCTCATAAATTAGAAGAGCAGATAAGTTTAGAAAAAGGGGATTTTTCCGTTTTTATAAAGGATCTCAAATATCCAGATTTTGAAGTCGCCTTTAGCGAGGAAAAAAAGTTTCCCGCGGCGAGTTTAATCAAGGTTCCGGTAGCTGCCGTAGTATTAATGGCCATAAAAGATGGCCGATTATTTCTTTCACAAAAAGTTACGGTTGAGAAGAAAGATATTACTGGCGGGTCAGGAATTATAAAAGGAATGAAACTCCCCGTGTCTTTAAGCTTAGAGGAACTTCTGAAATTGATGATTGCAAAAAGTGATAATACAGCCACTAACAAAATAATTAGTATTTTAGGGTTTGATTATATTAATAAAGGTTTTAATGAGTTGGGATTAAAAGATACAATCCTTGTTAGAAAAATGATGGATTTTTATAGTAGGAAAAAAGGCTTAGAGAATTATACCACTGCTTCTGAATTAGGACTGATTTTTACCCAGGCTTATGAAGGGAAACTGGTTGACGAGGCGTCTTCAGCTTTTCTTGTATCGTTATTAAAGAAACAAAAGTTTAATGACCGGCTTCCTCGGTATTTAGCTAAAAGTATAAGTGTTGCTCATAAAACAGGACTGGAGAGAGGGGTTGTTCATGATGCTGGGATTGTTTTTTCTTCCAAAGGAGATTATGTTATTTGTGTTCTATCAAACAAAGTAGATGATTACAGCCAAGCAAAGAAATTCATTGCTAAACTTTCGTTGTTGACATATAATTTTTATCAGTGAAATATAGATTCACACAGATAGAAATATGATAAACACTGATTAAAGAGGGGGAATATGTTTGTTGCTGGTAATCTTTTGTTTGCGGTAGCGGGTATTATAAATGTTATTCTAACCGCGCTTTATTGGCTTATTTTGATTAGGGCCATTATAAGTTGGGTGAATCCTGATCCTTATAATTCTATCGTACAATTTTTAAATAAAGTTACTGAGCCTATTCTTTATCATATAAGGAAAATGTTGCCCTTGGGGTTTAGTATGGGAATTGATTTATCTCCGTTAATTGCTTTTTTAATAATAATGTTTTTAAGGAGTTTTTTAGTGAAGACATTAATAGATTTAGCGTATAAATTAAAGTAAAAGAATTAAAGTCAAAAGAGGTAGCAGCGGATTTATTGGTAATGGGCAATCGGGTAGAGAATTACCGGATGGCGGAATCTTCGGTGAGGAGGCGGAAAACATTTTTAGGAAGGACGGATGTCCGGTAGAGGTGGTTAAAAACGGTGATGCAGTAGAAAGTCTATATAAGGAGTTATAACATGAATATTTCAGACTATTTGACAAAAGAACATTGCATAATGGATTTAGGGGCGGTTAATAAGGAAGAAGCAATCGCGGAGATTGCTACTTGTTTAGTTGATTCTGGAAAAGTAAAAGATAAAGATAAGTTAATTAATGATATTTTAGAACGGGAAAAGTTAGGATCTACTGGTATTGGTAATAAGGTAGCGATTCCTCATTCGCGGACTGAGGCGGTAGAAGATTTTGTTATTGGATTTGGCCGGTCAAAAGAAGGAGTTGAATTTAAAGCTTTAGATGGAGAACTGGTTAATCTTATTTTTGTGATGGGTGCTAATCTCAAGGAATTGAATTTATACTTAAGGTTGTTGGCAGAACTTTCCAAAAATCTTATGAATAGTTATTTTAGAGGGGATTTACTTTCCGCGACTAATCATCAGGAAGTTATGAACATTTTTAAGAAATTTGAAAAGGCATAATATAGAAAGGTCAAGGGATAGAAATTTTAAATTTACCAATTAGCATTTTAAAATTAACATTTGCTTAAGAGGAAAAATATCTAATAATTTAAAATGGTAAATGGTAAATGGTAAATGGTAAATGGTAAATGATATGGGGCAGGGGTCAAGGAAAACAGAGAAGAAGAGAAGAGAAGAGAAGAGTAGGGTAGAGGATTAGGTAATGAAGAAGGAGAGAGAAGAAGTTTTAGCTATGGTGATGGCGGGAGGTAAAGGGGAGAGATTATATCCTTTAACTTTAGAGAGAACAAAACCCTCGATTCCTTTTGGCGGTAAATATAGAATAATTGATTTCGCGTTAAGCAATTTAGTTAATTCCGGAATTTATTCTACCTATGTTCTTGTTCAGTATAAGTCTCAATCTTTAATTGAACATATAAGAAGTGCTTGGGCAAAAAGAGGATTTTCTAGACATTTTGTAGCAGTTGTTCCTCCTCAAATGAGAGTAGAAAAAGAATGGTATAGAGGAACGGCTGATTCTATCTATCAAAATATAAACCTTATTTATGATTTTAAACCGCGGTTTGTAGCTGTTTTTGGTGGAGATCATATTTACCGAATGAATATAAAAGATATGATAGATTACCATATAAGAAAAAAATCCCAATTGACTATCTCCACTATTCCTGTTGAGTCTAAATACGCGTCTCAGTTTGGGATAGTGCAAGTGGATTCCGACAATAGGGTCAATAAATTTTTAGAAAAGCCATCTCTTTCAGAAGACAAAACTGTTCTTGCTTCAATGGGTAATTATATTTTTAATACGGATTTTCTTATTGAAACGTTAGAAAACGATGCTAATAAAGATACTGCCCATGATTTTGGTAAGGATATTGTCCCTTATTTAGTAGACAAAAAATCCGAAGTCTTTGCCTATGATTTTTCTCATAATAGGATACCTTCATTGAAAAAACATGAGGCAAAATACTACTGGAAAGATGTCGGTACGATTCCCAGTTATTGGGAGGCTAATGCTGATTTGTTAGGGAAGTATCCCAAGCTTGATTTAGATAATCAGGATTGGCCAATTTATGCTTCTCATTTGAATTGTCCTCCGGCGTATACCATTGATTCGCGGATTGAGAATTCACTTATTTGTGAAGGAACGCGTATCTTTGGGTCTAAAATTAATAATTCTATTATAGGCAGAGCAGTGATAATAGAGGAAGGTTGCTTTATTGATAATTCTATAATTATGGATTTTACGCATATAGATAAAGAGTCTTCAATAAAGGGCGGTATAATTGATCGGTTCAATACCATTCCTAAAAAAACAAAGATTGGGTATAATAAGGAGATAGATAAGGAAAAGTATTTTGTCGATTCATCGGGGATTACAGTTGTGAGGAGAGGATCTAGGAAAGCGTACTATTTTTAGATTGCAGATTGGAGATGGTAGATGGGAGTATTTGAGGTAATAAAAAAAAGAAGAAGTATTAGGGCGTATCTGGAAAAAGAAGTTGAGCAAGACAAGCTTCTTAAAATTTTAGAAGCAGCTCAAGCCGCGCCTTCAGCAAATAACTGTCAGGAATGGCGGTTTGTTGTTGTAGGAGATAAAGAAAAAAGAAAGCAGCTTAGCATCGCGGCGAGGGGGCAGGCATTTGTGGCGACCGCGCCAATAGTGATTGCTTGTTGCGCTCAAACAGATGAACGTAAGATGACTTGCGGCCAAGTTTGTTATCCTATAGACGTTACAATTGCTATTGACCATATGATTTTGACTGCCACTGAGTTAGGGTTAGGCACTTGTTGGATAGGAGCTTTTTATCCGGAACAAGTGAAAGAAATTTTAGATATCCCGCCTCATATAAAAGTAGTGGAACTACTTACTTTAGGGTATGCCCAAAGCGTCGCCTCTAACCCTAAGCAAAGGTTACCTTTAAATGAAATCATTTTTCGAGATAAGTGGGGAAAGACCTGTCTGTAAACTGAAAAACAGAAAAATCAAGTCGAGACTATCGCCATCAGACATCAGACAGGAAAACAAAGATTACAATCTATTGTCTGTGGTCAGATGTCGGATGTCATTATTGCTTAGTTTGGGTTGATTTTTATGTATAGAGTGGTATAATTTTAAATCTGTAAAAGCTACTAGAAAGAGATAAATCTGGTTTTGTTTTTGTTTGTAACCTATTGGTTTATAAAGGGTTAGCATATTTTGTGGGTTTGTGATAATTAAGAGAGGAGATTTTTATGGATAGCATTATTAATAAGTTGAGAGAAAAAGCTAAGAAAAATCCTAAAAGAATAGTTTTTCCCGAAGCGGGAGATGATAGAGTTGTTGAAGCAACAAAATATATAGAGAAGGAAGGTATTGCGTATCCTTTGTTGCTTACGCATGATAATTTAGAACCGGAAAGGCAGGAGGAGTTTGCTAATATTTTTTATGAGCGTAAACGCGCTAAGGGCGTGAGTTTTGAAGAGGCGCGTGAGTTAATGGAAAATCCTCTTTATTACGCGTCAATGATGGCTAGATATGGCTATGCTGATGGGTTTGTTGCCGGCGCTAAGTTTACAACGTCAGCGGTGTTAAGAACAGCAATTAATTCTTTAGAGATAGATCGCTCGATTGGTCTTATTTCAAGTTGTTTTATTATGGCGGTACCGAATTGTACTTATGGAGAAAGAGGTGTTTTTGTGTATGCTGATTGCGGAGTTATTCCTTATCCTACAAGTGAACAGCTAGCTAACATAGCGATATCTTGTGCCCGATTTACTAGCGATGTTTTAGAGGTTGTGCCTCGAGTGGCATTGTTAAGTTTTTCTACTAAAGGAAGCGCGGAGGGTCGATGGGTAGATAAAATAAGGGATGCCGTTGAAATTGCTAACTCAAAAAACAGTGGGTTTTCTATTGACGGAGAACTTCAAGCTGATAGCGCCTTAGTCCCGGAGGTAGCAAAAATAAAACTAGGGGAAAGCGATGTCGCCGGTCGCGCTAATGTTTTGATTTTTCCTAATTTAGACGCGGGTAATATTTGTTATAAGTTGACTCAACGGTTAGCAAATGCGAGGGCAGTTGGTCCTATAGTTTTAGGAACAATTCAGCCGTGTAGTGATTTATCTAGAGGATGTAATATTGAAGATATAATTGACTGTACCGCGGTTACGGTAATACGGGCGCAGAGGAGAGAAGCAAGAGAGGCTGAAACAGAAAAACAGGAAAACAGAGTAATATAAAAACCAAAGAATGGAAAATGAAATACGGTTTTTAGGTTTAAAATAATATGAAGATTCTAATTGTAAATTGTGGAAGTTCTTCTATAAAGTATAAGCTTTATGATTTTCCTAGAAGATTACAGCTTGCCAAAGGCCTTATTGAAAAAATTGGGGAGAAAGCCTCGGCTGTGAATGATCATAGTCAAGGGATAAAAGTATTAATTAAACAGCTTCTAGATGATAAAATAATTGATAGTTTGACAGAAATTTATGCTGTTGGACATCGAGTCGTTCATGGCGGAGAGTATTTTAGAGAGCCGCGAATAATTAATGATAAGGTAATAAAGAAAATTGAGATAATCGCTGATTTAGCGCCTCTTCATAATCCTGCTAATTTAGCGGGAATAATGGGGTGTAGGAAAATATTGCCAAAAACTAAGCAGGTAGCAGTATTTGATACCGCTTTTTATCAGAGTATTGCCGAACACGTGTATATGTACGCGATACCTCAGCAATATTATAGAAAGTATGGTGTACGAAAATATGGGTTTCATGGTACTTCTCATCAGTTTGTAGCGAATAAAGTATCAGAGTTGTTGCGTCGGCCGCTAAGTAAGTTGAAATTAATTACTTGCCATTTAGGAAATGGGTGTAGCATTACAGCAATAAATAAAGGAAAGGCTGTTGATACTTCTATGGGTTTTACTCCTTTAGAGGGGCTTATGATGGGAACTCGTTCTGGAGATGTCGATATTGCTTCGATTTTTTATATTATGAAAAAGGAAAAATTGACGATAGAGCAAATGGATCATATTTTAAATAGGGAAAGTGGTATTTTAGGTATTTCTGGTATAAGCAATGATATTAGAGTTATTAAGGGGAAAGCGAGGAAAGGCAATAAATTTGCTAAGCTCGCGTTAGAGATGTTTATTTATCGTATTAAGAAATATATTGGTGCCTATTTCATGATTTTAGGAGGGGCTGACGCGATTTGTTTTACTGCTGGCGTTGGTGAGAATAATTCTGATATTATTAAAGGATTGAAAAAAGATATTTATAAAATTGCTTCAAGGAGTACTAAAGTTTTTGTTATCCCTACAGATGAAGAGCTAATGATAGCATCTTTAACGTATAAGGTGATTAAAAAATGATGAGAATAATGCTTAAATCAAAGATATCTTTTCCTACTATAACAGAAGCGCAGCTTTATTATAAGGGTAGTATTACTATTGATCAGAAGATAATGATTGCGGCGGATTTATTCGAAGGTGAACGTGTTGATATCTTAAATCGAAATACAGGAGCTAGGCTGCAGACTTATGTTATAAAAGGAGAACCGGGCAGTGGAGTTATCTGCCTTAATGGTCCGGCTGCCCGTATGGGATGTAAGGGGGATAAGCTTGTTATTATTTCCTATGGATTTTTTAGTGAGGAAGAAGTACAAAATTTTAAACCTAAATGTGTGGAAGTAGATGACGAAAATAGGGTTACGAATATATAGTTGGCCGGACGCGATTTTAAAGAAGAAGTGTACGGAAGTCAAGTTTGTTGATGAGAGGATTCGTCATCTTTTTGATCAGATGATTATCCTAATGCGTGAAAGTAAGGGGATTGGGTTAGCAGGCAACCAGGTGGGATTAGATTTAAGGTTAGTAGTAATAGAAACTCAGGAGGGTATTTTAAGGTTAGTGAATCCGCGTATTATCAAATCCGAAGGTAGAATAGATTTTCTTGAAGGGTGTTTAAGTTTTCCTGGAATAGAATTGAAAATTAGGCGGGCAAAAAAAGTTTGGGTTACAGCTTTAGATGAAAACGGTCAGCCCCTAGATTATGAAGTAGAGGGACCTTTGGCTGTAGTCTTTCAGCATGAAGTAGATCATCTTAATGGTATATTATTTATTGAGAGAGTTTCTTTTTGGAAAAGATTAAGGATTGGACATTTATTGAAGAAAATTAAGAAATTTTAAATTTATCAATGAACATTTTGAAATTAGCATTTAAAAGAATTAATGTTTAAAATTTAAAAGGCTAATTGCTAAATGATAAATTTGAAATGATATTAAGAAGAGGAGGAAAGAATGACTTGTGCCAATCAAGGCAGAAACAGTAAAAATTGTACGTGTTCCTATACGTCATGTTCTAAGCGAGGGCTTTGTTGTGAATGCGTTCAGTATCATCTTTTGAAAAACGAAATTCCCGGATGTTTTTTCCTTCCCGACGCGGAGAAGACCTACGATAGATCAATAGAACATTTTATCCGAATTAAAAAACCAAACACAAATGAGTAAACATATTGATTTAGCTATAATTGGAGCGGGGATCGGAGGTGTAAGTAGTGCGGTTTATGCTGCGCGTTCAGGTCTTAATTGTATGCTTTTTGAAGGCAATGCCATAGGCGGCCAGCTTCTTTTTATGGAGAATATTGATAATTATATTGGCCTAAAAATGGGGACAAAGGGCCGAGATTTAGCAAAAACGTTAGAGGAGACAGTAAAAGGTTTAAAGATAAATATTGTAAACGAAAGTATTTCTAAAATTGATATTAGTGATAGGTTGGTTCAACTATCTTTGGATGATTCATTGTATGTGGCAAAAGGAGTAATTGCAGCTACGGGCGCTTCATTTAAGAAGTTGGGGGTAGAAGGAGAAGCTCAGTTTTTAGGGAGAGGAGTTTCTTATTGCGCTGTATGTGATGGTTTTTTCTTTAAAGGAAAAGATGTTTGCGTTGTTGGTGGGGGAAATACCGCGGTTGAAGAAGCGTTGTATCTTAGTGATATAGCAAGAAAAGTCTATTTAGTACACCGTCGCGATGAACTTCGAGCTATGGGATATTTGCAAAAAGAACTTTTTGAGAAGAAAAATATAGAAGTTATTTTTGATAGTATAATTCATAAAATAGACGGCGGCGAGTTTTTAAATAGACTTAGCATAGAAAATACTAAGACCGGAAGATTGAGTTCTTTAGAAGTTAACGGATTATTTGTCGCTGTAGGAGTTAGGCCTAACACAGATATTTTTAAAGATATCATTTCTATGGATGATAACGGATTTATTTTAACAGATGAGCATATGAAGAGCTCGTACGATTGCATATGGGCTTGTGGGGATTGTCGCAAACGGCCGTTAAAACAATTAATTACTGCCGCCGCCGAAGGCGCGGTCGCGGCTTTAAGCGCGTATAAATATTTGAAAGGGTATTATATCAGTTCGTAGAAATACGGATGAAATTTTAAATTTAGCAATTAACATTTTAAAATTAACATTTGAAAGAACGGATGTTTTAAAATTTAAAATGATAAATGATAAATGATAAATGATAAATGATAAATTTGAAATGAATAATGAATAAGAAGTTTTCTTCGATTTTTAGGATTTTTATTAGCATAGCCATCCTTTTTTTCTTAATCAAACTGATTACCGATAAAAGTATAATTGAAATTTATAGCAACGCGAAGAAAATATATATATTTTGGGGATTCTGTATTCTTTCCCTTACATTTATATTTTTGCTAATTCGATGGAGGTTTCTTCTTTCTTCTTTAGGTATTAAACTGCCGTTTAAAGAGGTGTTTTTAGCTTTTTTTTCAGGACTTTTTTTTAACCTTTTTTGTCCGTCTGTTATAGCCGGCGATATATTTCGGGGATTTAGTATTTCTCGCCGTCATGGTCATCCTCATAAGGTGGCGTCATCTATTCTTATGGATAGGTTTTGCGGTGCTTTCGCGCTTATTATTATAGCTTGTTTTTCGTTTGGCATAGGCAGGCATCTCCTTCCTCAAGGTCAGGTTCTTTTTTCTATTCTTTTTCTTTCTTTTATTTTAGGCGCAGCTTCTTTAATAATATTTAGTAAGAGATTTTTTTTGCTTCTTATGAAGGTGTTTAAGCAAAAAAATAAGTTAAGGCGCAAGCTCATTGACTTTCATGATCAGCTTTATTTTTTTAGAAAAGATCCGAAAGTATTTCTTAAGGCATTAGCTATATCTTTGCCGATGCAGATGCTGCTTCCCTTTAGTTTTTTTGTTATGTCCAAAGCTTTCAGTTTAGATGTTTCGATTATTTATTTCTTTGTTTTGGTTCCCATCATAACTGTTATAGCGTTTATTCCCATAACAGTTATGGGCATTGGCGTTAGAGAGTCGGGAGCGGTTTATTTCTTTTCGCTTATTGGCATTGAAAAGAGTATTGGCTTTGGCCTATCTTTTTTGAGCTCGGCTTTTTTGATTCTAGGGTCTATTATTGGAGGGATTCTTTATGTTAGTGTATATCATCGATGGCTTCAATCTTGTTCATAAAGTTGGGTCTTTAAAAAATTCAAGCGAGCCGCATTTAGGATTAATCCATTATATAAAAACAAATAAGTTCACTGGAAGTAGGAATAATAAAGTGATTATAGCTTTTGACGGGGGCGTGAATTATCAAGCCCAGCGGGAAAGCGAGTTTGAAATTATCTTTAGCGTCGGGGTGAGCGCTGATGAAGTTATAAAAAGAAAAGTTGACAGCATAAAGAATAAATCCCAAATAATTGTGGTTACTGACGATAGGGAAATCAGAGATTATGTTAAATCCGCGGGCGCTTCAATAGTTAGGGTGAGTGATTTTATAACTAAAAAAAGTAAAGATAAAAGCCCTGATACTTCAGCAGATTCAGATAAAAATATCAGTTATTCTTTACAAAAGGAAATTACTGATGAGATGAGAAAGATTTGGGATAAGTAGGGGCGTCGCTTGTCTACGCCCGTAATGGTAAATTAAAAATGATATGGGATATATAAAATTTTTAGGAACAGCCGGGGCGAGATTTGTGATGATAAAACAGGCACGGTCATCTGGGGGAATTTGGCTTAATTATAAGTCAACAAATATTCTGATTGATCCGGGTCCGGGTTCTATCGTTAGGTGTAATGTTGCCAGACCAAAATTAGATCCGGCAGGATTAGATGCTGTAATTTTAACGCATAAACATCTGGATCATTGTGGTGATGTGAATGTCATGATCGAAGCCATGACAGATGGCGGTTTTAAAAAAAGGGGTGGTTTGTTTTTGCCTGGTGACGCTGTTGGTGAAGATGGCGTAGTTTATTCATATCATCAAAAACTTATAGAAAAAATAGAATTTTTAAAAAAAGGGAAGTTTCGCGTAGGTGATATTAAGTTCCAGGTTCCTGTTAAAAACGAGCATTCTGTTGAGACTTATGGATTAAAGTTTTTTATAGAAAAAGATATTGTGTCATTGGTTTCTGACACAAAATATTTTGATAAGATAATAGATTTATATAAAGATTCTACCATCCTCATTTTAAACGTAGTTTTTTATCAAAAACGCGGAGAGTATGAACATCTATGTTTAGATGAAGCGATTGATATTATTAAAAAGATAAAACCTAAAAAAGCAATTCTAACTCATTTTGGAATGAGTATGTTAAAACAAAAAACTCACCTTTTAGAGGCAAAAATAAGAAAAGAACTCAATCTAGATATTAAGTGCGCTTATGATGGGATGAGTGTAGCGATTCCTTTAAAGTAGCCCCAACGGGATTCGAACCCGTGTCTCATGGATGAGAACCATGTATCCTAGACCAGGCTAGACGATGGGGCCAACTTTGTATAATTTTATACGGAAATTAAGAGATGTCAATGAAAAATACAGAGATATGAAAGATGGGTCAAGGGTCATGGGTCAAGGGTCATGGAAGATAAAGATGGGGCAGGGGGCATGGAAGAATAAAGTATTTATCGCGGTGGTGATAGCCGTTATGATATTTGGGATAGGAGTGCGTTTGAGTAATCTTAATGTTTCCACAAGGACGCCCGATGAAATGGTCTATACTGCTTATGCTTCCGCGATGAATGAGTTGGGCATTAAAAACTATAAAAAAGTTATTAATGAGTACAATAGTAATGAAAAGATGTGGGTGTATCCTCTCCCTGTAAGAATAGGGTATATTTATTTATGTTCTAGGATTATGCGGTTAGTGGGGTCTAATAATGTGGAAGTATTAGCTTTGATTTCGTGTGTTAGCAGTATTTTTTCTTTATTTATTTTAGTTTTAATAGGGTTACGTTTTTTTAACCGGTGGGTAACCGTAGTCGCGTTAGCATTAGCTAGTGTTTCTCCTATGGATTTGGCTATTGCTAGGCGGGCGTGGCAGGATGGAGTTTTAGCGTTGTTTGCCGCGTTACTGATTTATATTTGTTGTGAAATCTCGTATAAACCTCGTAGTAAAGGTTGGTTTATTGTTTTTTTTCTTTTAGGTCTTTGTTGCGTGGTCATTAAGGAGACAGGTATTGTTATTTATGGGTTATGTATTCTGGGGGTGTTATGGATAACTTTAATCAAAGAAAAATCTTTCAAAAAAAGCTTATATTATGTAGTAATTCCTAGTTTTTTAGGAATAGGGATAGGCTTTTTTATAGTATCAGCGGTGTGTGGCGGATTTTTGAATGTAATAGAGGTGGTTAAACATAGTATGGGATCGTTTAAGACCAATGAGTATGTGTTAACCTTTCATAGTGGCCCATGGTATCAGATTTTTCAGGGTTTTTTTATTTTAAGCCCAGTTACGACAATTTTAAGTTTTATGGGGATTATAGGAACAGTTTTTTTCCAAAAGGTAAGAGGCGGCATATATAGAGTAGCTATAAGTAAACAGCCGTCACGGGTAGGCATTATTTTCTTTATGATTACTTTTGTTGGGATAGTAATGGGACCAAGGCATTTCAAAAATTTTAGGTTTGTTAGCAGTATATATCCTTTCTTGTATTTAATGGCAGGGGTTGGTTGTTTGTTTATTATGCGGGTTTTAAGAGAAAAACTAAAAATACTTCCTTCTTATGTTGTAGGATTCGGTATTATTTTAGCTGTTTTTACGGCAGTTTTTTTTGATTATCAGAATTTTAAGTCTATTTTTATTGTAAAAGAAATACCTGATTTGGCAGTTAAGCTGATAATTGATCATTAAGGTAACAGATATCAGGTGAAATGAACAAATAATATTATAAATTGTAGGGGAGGGCATTGTGTCCTTCTGGTTTATGTAATTGATATATATTTATAGTATGGTATAATTTTTATTCATGTTGGCAAAGAGAATTATTCCCTGTTTAGATATAAAGGAAGGTAGAGTTGTAAAAGGGGTAAATTTCCTTAATTTGAGGGATGCTGGAGATCCAGTAAAAAACGCTCAGTTTTATGAAAAAGAAGGCGCTGATGAGTTAGTTTTTTTGGATATTACCGCTAGTATTCAGCGGCGGTCAACAACGATAGATTTAGTTAAAAGAGTAGCGGCAGTTGTGTTTATGCCTTTTACTGTGGGTGGCGGAATAAGAGGGGTTAGCGATATACGAGATATTCTTTTAGCCGGAGCGGATAAAGTTTCGCTAAATACAGCGGCTGTGAAGAACCCGGAAATCATTGAAAAAGGAGCGTCTGTTTTCGGCAGTCAGTGTATAGTAGTTGCCATAGATGCGAAAAGAAAGGGTCAAGGGTCAAGGGTCAAGGGTCAAGGAAGAAAATACGGAGGAACAAAGATTTATGGTCTTTGTCGTTTGACTGCTGCGAGTAAATGGGAGGTTTATATTAATGGGGGGCGAACGCCTACGGGGTTGGATGTAATAAAGTGGGCTAAGCAGGTAGAGAAGTTAGGTGCCGGGGAGATTCTTCTTACGAGCATGAATTATGACGGTACTAAAGACGGATATAATTTAGAGTTGACTCAGGCTGTGGCGGCAGCTGTAAAGATTCCTGTAATCGCGTCGGGAGGCGCTGGAAAATTAAAACATTTTTATGATGTATTCAAAAATACTCGCGCTACAGCAGCGTTAGCAGCGTCTATTTTTCATTTTCGCCAGATTCGTATTAAAGAAATAAAGAATTATCTTGAAGAAAAAGGAATTGAGGTGAGGTTATGAATCGAGAGATGAAGGACGAAGGAAGAAGGACGAAAGATAAAAATATACAGGGTAGGGACAGGGCTTGCCCCTGTCCGTTAAAGGGAATGAAAAATAATAGGGTGCCGTCATTAAAATTTGATGAGAAGGGGTTGATTGCGGCGATTGTTCAGGATTCAAAAAGCGGGGATGTACTGATGATTGCTTATATGAACAAAGAATCATTAGAAATTACGCTAAAAGAAAAAAGGACATGTTTTTATTCCCGGTCGCGTCAGACGCTATGGCGGAAGGGAGAAAGTAGTGGGCATGTTCAGAAAGTTAAGAGTATTTATTACGATTGTGATAAAGACGCTTTGCTTATAAAAGTAAAGCAGGAAGGTGTTGCCTGTCATACGGGAGAGTGGAGTTGTTTCTATAGACGAATTCTATAATTTTTAAATTAAATGATTCAATCATGAATATTAATCCATCATTAAAAGATTTTTTGACGTTATCGAAAAAACATAACTTAATAGTTTTTTCCTATAAGTTTTTTGCTGACTGGTTGACGCCTTTATCTATTTATTATGGGTTAGCCAAAAGCATGAAGGGGGAGAGTTTTCTTCTTGAGTCCGTGGAAGGAGAGGAGAAAGTTTGCCGGTTTTCTTTTCTAGGATTTAAACCTTTGTGTTCTTTTAAAAGTAAAGATAAAAAGATTTATATTAGTAATTCTTCTGGCAGTAGAAGTTTTGAAACGAAAAAAGACCCGTTATACGAATTAAAAAAAATTATGGGCAGTTTTAAAGTTGCCCCTAAAGAAAATCTACGGTTTTTTGGTGGATTCTTAGGTTATCTTGGGTATGACGCGGTTAGGTTTTATGAGCCAGTAGGAAGAAAATTGGCTGATCCTTTGGATACATTTGATTCTTATTTCATTTTGCCGAAGTTTATTATTATTTTTGATCACCGCACGATGCAGATAGAAATTCTTACGTTTTTAGAATTGAATAATAATAAAAATTTAAAAGATGTTTACCAAGAAGAAAAACGAGTTTTACAGAGTATCTATAAAAAAATAATTATTCCCCATAAACCTCCTTTATTGAATTTTCAGCCTTCTGATTTGAAAATGAAGTCTGATTTTAAAAAGGATGATTTTATTAAGGCGGTAAAGAAAATAAAGAAATATATATCTGATGGGGAAATTATACAGAGTGTTCTTTCTCAAAGATTTTTTGTGGATTTTAAAGGGGATCCTTTTACGGCGTATAGGTATTTAAGGCTGCTTAATCCTTCCCCGTATATGTTTTATTTGAATTTTAAAAATGTTAAGGTTGCTGGGTCTTCTCCCGAGATGCTTTTGAGGTGTGAAAAAGATGAATTAATCACGCGACCTATTGCTGGGACAAGAAAAAGGGGGAATTCAGAAATAGAAGATAAAAAATTAGAAAAATCTTTATTAGGAGATCCTAAAGAACAAGCTGAGCATATTATGCTCTTGGATTTAGCCCGGAATGATTTAGGCAGGATTAGTAGGAGCGGAAGTGTTGAAATCCCTATATTTATGACCGTTGAACGATTTTCGCATGTTATGCATATAGTTAGTGAGGTAAGGGCTAAGTTAAATAAAGGGGAAGATATTTTTTCTTCTTTGATAAGCTGTTTTCCTGCTGGGACAGTTAGCGGGGCGCCAAAGGTGCGGGCTATGCAGATAATAAATGAGTTAGAGCCTCAGAAAAGAGGTATTTATGCTGGGTGTGTAGGATATTTTTCCTTCACAAAAAGCCTAGATACCTGTATAATAATCCGAACTGTTGTTTTTAAGAATAATAAAGCCTATGTTCAGGCGGGGGCTGGAATTGTAAGTGATTCTGTGCCTGAGAGAGAATACAAGGAAATAGTAAGTAAAGCGAAAGCGCAAGTATTGGCGTTGAAATTGGCTTATAAAAGATAAGGGCTTATTGCCACGTGATCTCGCTGACGCTCGAAACGTGGCTAATTCGACTAATCCCGATAAATCGGGAAAGTCTCATTAGGAGGAATTTAGTATGTTAAGAATCAGATTAAGAAGACCGGGAAAATTAATTAAAGGACGTAAACATTGTAAGATTGTGGTGACTGAGAGAGCGAAAGCTAGAGAATCTAGTTTTGCCGATGAAATTGGTTATTATGATCCTATAAGTAAGCTGTTAAAGATTACAGTTAGTAAATATGAGAGTTGGGTTAAAAAAGGAGCTCAGCCGACAGAAACAGTGGCAGCTTTGTTTAAGAGATATAAGAAGAATAATAAGTAATATGTAGGGGATGGGCTTGTCCCATCCCGTGAAAAGAAATAATAAAAATATGTAGGGACAGTTTGTGAGCTGTCCGTTGAAATAAGAAATTAATATTAACCGTATAATAAATTAAGGAGACAATATTATGCAAGGTAGCCCAAACGCGATATTTCAGTTTATTCCGTTGATTTTTATTTTTGTGGTATTTTATTTTCTTATCATTCGGCCGCAGACAAAAAAACAAAAAGAACATCAAGCACTAATTACTAATTTAAAGAAGAATGATGAGGTAGTTACTTCAGGCGGGATACATGGAACAATTATTAATATTAAAGAAAAAACATTTGTGATTCGTGTAGATGATAACGCTAAAATAGAAATTGATAAAAATGCTATCAGTTACGTAGAAAAACAAAGAGCTTAATATGATTAAACGAGTTGATCTGAAATTAAGATTGTTAGTGATTTTAGGGTTGGTGGTTTTTAGTATATTTTATGTTTTTCCTTTCGAGAAAAATATAAATTTAGGGTTAGATTTAAAAGGTGGTATGTATGTTTTGTTGAGAGCTGATACTTCCGCCATTCCTTCCGATAAACGCGGTGCCGCGATGAGTGGTACCATTGAAAAAATAAGAAATAGAGTCGATGACTATGGCGTGAAAGAAATATCTATGCAGGTTCAAGGTAAAGACTCTATTCTTGTTCAAGTGCCTGGAGTTGTAGATCGGACGATTGTTGATAAGCTAAAGAAAGTAGGAAAATTAGAGTTTAAGTTGGTAGAAGAAGATTCCGATAAGCTTATTGCTGCTTCCGATGGTAATGTTCCTCAAGGGTATGAACTGAAAAAATTTAGGGATTCGTCTATACTAATAAATAATGAGCCGTCACTAACTGGCGCCGATTTATCCGAAAGCCATACAGGCGTGGATTCGTTAGGGTTGTCGGCTGTGGATTTATGGTTAAGCGGTGAAGGTAGAAAAAAATTTTCTAAAGTAACCCAAGATAATGTTGGTCGGCAGTTGGCAATATTATTAGATGATAAAGTCATAAGCGCGCCTAATATTAGTGAACCCATAACCGGCGGTCAGGCCAAAATTACGGGCAATTTTTCTTCTGATGAAGCAAAAGCAATGGTCTCAGTATTAAATTCCGGCGCGTTGCCAGTTCCTTTAGTTGTTGAAGAAGAAAGAAGCGTGGGTCCGCTTCTTGGGTCTGATTCTATAGAGAGAGGAATTAAGTCTATAATTTTAGGTGCTGGCACAGTTATCGCTTTTATGTTAATTTATTATCTTTTAGGCGGTATTATTGCTGTAATTTGTATAGTATTGGATTTGCTTTTTATTATTGCCGGATTACACCTTTTTAGAGGAACGCTGACATTACCAGGAATTGCCGGCATGATTCTAACTTTAGGGATGGCCGTTGACGCTAACGTTTTAATCTTTGAGCGGATAAGAGAAGAGTTGAACGCGAAAAAACCGTTAAGTATAGCTGTTAAAAACGGGTTTGATAAAGCTAAGCGTACTATTATTGATGCTAATATTACAACATTAATCGCGGCGGTATTCCTTTTTATTTTTGGTACCGGGCCTATAAGGGGGTTTGCTACAACGTTGTCTTTAGGTATTATTGCCAGTATTTTTACCGCGGTTTTCGTGGGGCGGACAATTTTTTCTTGTCTTTTGGAGCTTAAAATAAAAAAGTTCCCTATGCTACGCCTTTTTCAAACTTCAAATATAAATTTTGTAAAATTACGTAATATTTGTATTATTATTTCGTTAATTGTGATTATCGTGGGTATGGTGAAATTTTATTCCCGTATTGATAATATTTACGGGATAGATTTTAAAGGTGGTCAGATCTTAGAGTATAAATTAACTCCTTCTCCTGATATCGAAAACGTAAGGGCGGTTTTATCAGCAAATGATTATGGCGATGTGGCTATTCAAGAATTCAACGATATTGATGGCGGCATAATGATTAGAAGTAAATCAGATATTGTTGATAACATTAGCCGGATTTTAAGGAGTAAATTTGATCAGGTAGAAGATTTAAAAGTTACTACTGTAGGGCCTGCCGTTGGTAAAGCATTGAAGCATAAAGCATACCTCGCGATATTTCTTTCTCTTATAGGAATACTTTTTTATGTTGCCATTCGGTTTAAGCATTTTGATTTTGCTTTCGCGGCGGTTATCGCGTTGTTTCATGACGTTATTATAAGTTTAGGGTTCCTTGCTTTTTTTGGATATGAGATAAACCTTTTGATTATAACGGCGCTGTTGACTATTGCCGGATATTCTATAAATGATACTATTGTAATTTATGACCGTATACGAGAGATTTCTCCGCGGTTTCATAAGTTATCTTTACGCGAAATAATAAATATGGCTTTAAACGGTACGCTTTCTCGTACTATTGTTACTTCATTGACTACAATTCTGGTAGTCATCGCTATGTATTTATTAGGAGGCCAGGCTTTAAAAGGGTTTGCCTTTACTCTTTTAGTAGGGTTTTTAGCGGGAACGTATTCTTCTATCTACATCGCATCTCCTTTAGTATTATTATTTAGAAAATCCCATCTGCATACGAAATAAACTGTGGTGTTTTTTCCATTATTCGAGGTGGTTAAAGAGATAACAAAAATAGCCCTTTTGCTTTGCGTATGAGTCCTAAAACCATATTGATAGTGAAAGAGCATAATAATCAAAGCAAAAGATGCCGCGGTTCAACCGATATAAAATCGGCCTCACGCGCGGATATCCATCCGGACTCAAGACGTGCGCAAAAGAGATTTTTGTTATCTCTTTAATTATGCCAGAGGTTTTGTATATTTTTGATAGAATGGAACCTATCGTATCATGGAAGTTTTTAATACCCTTAAAATTTATATTCATAAGAAAATTTCTCTGGAAGAAGTTAATAGAACGCTTATAGAGTTAAAATATAAGCGTGTTAATCAAGTTTTAGAGGAAGGGGATTTTTCTGTTCGCGGAGATACTCTAGAAGTTTTTCCTGTGAATTTTAGTTTGTCGTTAAGAGTGGAATGGGAGTTTGATGTTGTTGGAAAAATTTATAGTTTTGATAAAATTCTAAACAAGAAAGTAACCGATTATGAGTTTCTTATTGTTATTCCCTATATTAAAAAAGTAAAACGGTACGCGGGGGATGATTTTCCTATAGACGCTATTTTACGTATAAAAAAAGGCGATTACGTTGTTCATAGTCGCTATGGTATTGGTCAGTTTAAGGGAGTTAAGAAGTTAACTGTAAGAGACAGGTCAGATTTTTATTTTGAGATAGAATATGACAGACAAGATAAAATTTATGTGTCTAAAGAAGAAGCCCATTTAATTCAAAAATATACTAGTTTTTCCGCTAAAACGCCTAAGCTTACGCGGTTAGGCACGAAAGAATGGTCAAAAATTAAAGTAAGGGTAGAGGAGGGAATAAAAAAGTTAGCTTTACAGCTTTTAAGAATTCAAGCTCAAAGGAAGGTAATCGCGGGTATTAAGTTTTCTCACGACAGCGATTGGCAGAAAAAATTTGAAGCTGATTTTCCTTATACAGAGACTCAAGATCAGCTTAAGGCAACGGATGAAACTAAAAAAGATATGGAACAGCCTAATTGTATGGATAGGCTAATTTGCGGCGATGTGGGCTATGGTAAAACCGAAGTTGCTATGCGCGCTGTTTTTAAGGCTGTTTCCGACGGCAAACAAGTAGCGTTTTTAGTTCCTACAACGATTCTGGCGTATCAGCATTATACTAATTTGTTTAAAAGGTTAAAGGCATTTCCTTTTTTTGTGGAGATGTTATCGCGGTTTAGAACACAAGGTGAACAGATAAATATTATAAAGAAGTTGAATGAAGGCAAAATTGATATTGTAGTTGGAACTCATAGACTTTTATCCGGTGATGTGGCTTTTAAAGATTTAGGGTTGCTTATCATTGATGAGGAGCATAAGTTTGGGGTTGAGCATAAAGAAAGGGTGAAAAATATAAAAGTAGGGGTTGAAGTATTGACGTTAACGGCAACTCCTATTCCTCGTACTCTTTATATGAGTTTAGTGGGCCTTAAAAATATCTCTTTGATAAGAACTCCTCCGGCACAGCGGGTAGCGGTAAAAACAAAAGTTGTTGAGTTTTCTCCGAAATTCTTGAAAGAAGTAATTTTAAAGGAAGTTGATAGAGGAGGACAAGTTTTTTTTATTCATAACCGTATTGAAAGTATAGATAAAGTAGCTGGTATTTTTAAAAAACAGCTACCGAAAGAAGTAAGGATGGCAGTAATTTATGGAAGGTTATCCAGCCGTACAATAGAGAAAGTCATGCTGGATTTTATTGAACATAGGTTGGATGTGTTACTGTCAACAGCTATTGTTGAATCAGGTATTGACATTCCTTGCGCTAACACTATTATAATTAACGACGCGCATCGGTTTGGATTAGCGGATTTACATCAGTTGAGGGGTAGAGTTGGCCGGCTTAATATTCAAGCCTATGCTTACTTGGTTGTACCTAAAATGGAGAGTATTTCTACTTTGGCAAGGAATAGACTCTCTATGATTGAAGAATTTTCTCATTTAGGGGCAGGGTTTGATGTCGCGATGAGTGATTTGGAGTTAAGAGGCGCCGGTAATATTTTGGGCAAAGAACAGCACGGATTTGTCTGGATGGTAGGATTTGATTTATATTGCCGTCTCATGAAGAAAGAGATAGAATATCTGAAGCAAGCTTTTAGGATAGAAACATAGAGATAGTGGATAGTGGTTAGTGTTTAGTATTTAGTGGAGAGGATATAGGGGATAGTGGTTAGTTAGGAGGTAATACAGTATGAAAAAATATATTTTCAGCGTAGTGATTGTAGTCATATTTGCTTTTTGGGGTAATAATAGTAACGATGTCAGTGCTCAGGAGGTCAACAGGGTTTTAGCTCGTGTGAACAATGAGGTAATAACTTCAAAGGATTTTCAGGAGTATTTAGAGATTCTTTCCTACCGATTGTCTGATGCGGATAAGGCGGAATTTAAAAACGATGATAATTTTAAAGAACAGGCTTTAGCGCGGATGATTGAGGATAAACTTATTTTAGATAAGGCGAAGAAAGATAAAATGCGGATTCCTTCGCCGGTAATAGAAGATAAGTTTGATAAAATAGTTTCCGCGTATTCTTCATTAGAAGAATTTGAAAAATCATTAGTTGATAAAGGGTTAAATATTACTTCTTTAAAAGAGAAGATTAGAGATCAGTATATTTCACGTCAAATAGTAGAAATATATGTAAAGTCAAGGATTTATATCGAGCCTAAAGAAATAAGCCAATATTATCAAAAGCATTTAGATGTTTTTTCTTTGCCTTCCAGGTATGCTATATGTATAGCAAAATTTAAAGATCATGATTTCATCAAAGAAATCGCGAGGGTAATTGATAGTGAAGGTATAGAAAAAGCTAAGGATAAGTACGCGGATTCTTTAGTTAGAGTAGAATCAGGAAAAGAAGAAATGAGAGAAGAAGTGTCAACAGTTCTTTCAGAAATACAAAAAGGAGATTATTTTATTAGAGAAATAGACGGTTTGTTTTATCTGGTTTTCCTAGAGGATGAGCTTGCTTCGGAGGTTATTCCTTTGGAATCAGTGAAAGAGAAAATTTACGCGATTATTTGGGATCAAAAAATGCGGTCTAGTTTTCTAGACTGGATGAATAAATTGAAAGAAAAAGCGTTAGTAAAAGTATATGAATAGTAAATTAAAAATTGTACTTTAAACGAGATGTGGTTACATGGCGGAAGAGAATCAAAAATAATTTTTTCAGGAAGCCCTGAACCCTTAAAAGCATGGTATTCTTCCCGAAGGGAAGAATTTTTAAGGGTGAAGTGCAGTGAAAATCCTCGCAGGGGATTTTTACGATTCTAGAAAAAATTCGTTTTTGATTCTCATGAATTGTAAATGCGACTCGTTGCAAGTACATAAAAATATTTACATATGAAAAAAGTAATTATTACTAGTGGTGATCCGGCTGGGTGTGGTCCTTATATCACGTTGGAAGCCATAAATCTTTTGCGAAGGCAGAAAATTGATTTTTTTGTTGTAGGAGATAGAACAATTTTAGAGAAATTACCGCTTTATGAAAAGATGAATAAAAGATTTAATCTGGTAGATGTCGATACTAAAGGCATTACTAAATTAACTAAGGGTAAAATATCTAAATTGGGGGGGAGAGCTAGTTTAAATTATATAGATAGAGGCTTGCTTTTGGCGCGAGAGGCAAACATAAAACGGATAATTACCGCTCCGGTTTCTAAAGAAGCGGTTAAATTGATAAATCTTAAGTTTGTTGGTCATACGGAGTATTTAGCTCAATATTTCGGAGTTAAAAATTACGCAATGATGATGGCGTCTTCAGTATTAAGGGCGGTTCCTTTTAGCCGGCATATTCCTTTGAGAGAAGTTTCTGCCGCTATCAAAAAGAAAGATATTCTAGATACTGTTTCTTTAGTGTACACTTCTTTAAAAGATAAGTTTAATATTAAAAATCCCAGAATAGTTGTCGCGTCTTTTAATCCCCACGCCGGTATTAATACTTTTTTAGATAAAGAGGAAAAAGAGATTGACGCGGGATTACGGTTGTTCAAAGAAAAAATCTATGGACCGTTGCCTGCTGATACTATTTTTACTCTTCATAATTTAAAGAATTTTGACTGTGTGATTTGTCCCTATCATGACCAGGCAATGATACCTTTTAAGCTGCTAGCCTTTAAGAAAGGGGTTAACCTTACCTTAGGGTTGCCGATAATACGTACATCGCCGGATCACGGAGTTGCGTATGATTTAGTGGCGAAAGGTAAACGTCCCTTTGCTACCTCAATGGTTGAAGCGATTAAATTAGCAATAAAAATCAATCCTGTAGGGGCGTAGGCAAGCGACGCCCCTATGATAAATTACGATAGAGGTTGGTAATGAAACAATCTAAATCTTTCGGACAAGTTTTTTTAAAAGATAACAATTATATCAATAAAATTGTCGATTCACTTAGTATCGATGATAAAGAGGTTTTAGAAATAGGTCCGGGGGACGGCAGAATAAGCCGCCGAATCGCTGCTTGCGCCAAATATCTTTATTGCGTGGAAGTAGATGTTCGTTTCTGTAAGTTGCTTAATGATAAGTTTAAAACTTTCTCCAATGTTGAAATTATTCAGCAAGATATTACTAAATTTCCCTTTTCTGATAAATTTGAACCAAATAGAAAAATAATAGTTTTTGGTAACGTGCCTTATCAGATAAGTAATGAGATAGTGAGGCATTTGGTAAGAAACAGAGCATATATTAAGTGCGCCTACATTACTTTTCAAAAAGAGTTTGTTTCAAAACTTATCGCGGTTCCGTCAACGAAGGCTTACGGTGTTTTAAGCTGTTACGCGCAGTTTTACGCGAAAGTCGAAAAGCTGTTTGATATTCCCGCTAAAGCGTTTACGCCTGTTCCGAAAGTTGATTCATCTTTTATGAAACTGGACTTTTATTCTAAGAGTCCCTATGCAGTAGATAATGTTGATTTTTTGTTTAGACTTATTAAAGCCGCTTTTTCAAACCGTAGGAAAAAGGTTATCAATTCATTGCCTTTTCCTAAAGAAGAAATAATTGGAGTTCTGTTATCCTTAGGGTTGTCTGTCAACGCGCGTCCGGAGAATCTGGGGTTAGAAGATTATATAGCTATAGCTGAAAAATTACCGAAAAATAGCTGATAAATATAGAAAACTGTCAAATTTTGTGTTATATATATAATATTTTGTACAGTTTAGTTTATGATTCGGATAGAGAAAGATGGGTTGTTATTTCAGCTTGGCTTTGATAAATATTGCTGAGGAGTAAAAAATATTATCAGATAGTTGTAATATTTATTACGGAAAAAATTTTGCATAAGCGTTTCTAATTATGAAAATGACCAAAAAAGTATACTATCACGACACCGACTGCGGTGGAGTTGTGTATTACGCTAATTACCTTAAGTATCTAGAAGAAGCAAGGACGGAATACTTTTGTGATAAAGGGATAGATTTAAAAAAACTTTCGCAAATAGGCGTTATGTTTGTTGTTCGTCGGGTTGAGATTGATTATAAATCGCCGGCTAAATATGCTGATACCTTAGATATTTTTACTCAGATAACGCGTAAAAAGAATGTTTCTTTAGAGTTTTTTCAAGAAGTCAAAAGAGAAGATAAAGTGTTAGTTTCGGCTAAGACTATTCTTGTCTCTGTAAATAAAGAATTACGCCCCGCTTCTATCCCGCAAGATATTATTGAAAGTCTATCTAAATAAAATATTTTATTTTTTTGACTTTTAAAAGATGGTTACTGTAATCTGGTTTCTGGTTACTTAAAAACATTGACTCTGGCATGTTTTTCGTTTATCATAACTGTTATTGGTAGCCTAGGTAAGAGTATAAAGTTTTGTAATTTTAGGGAACAAAAAATATGAAAGTAGGAGTTTTAGGCGCGACAGGATTTACTGGTGAGAAGTTAGTAGAAATACTGCTTTCTCATCCTAAGGTAGAGGTTACCTATTTAGCTTCTCGTACACCTCACTCGGTGTCATATTATGAGTTTTTTCCTAAATTTAAGGGAAAAACTGATTTAAAATGTGAGCCGTTAAATATTGAGAAAGCCGCTGAGTGTGCCGATATTCTATTTTTATCTTTACCTCATACGGTTTCTATGGAGTATGTGCCCTATCTTTTAAAGAAGGGTAAAAAGGTAATTGATTTATCGGCGGATTACCGGCTGGATAGTTCTTTATATAAAGAATATTATGGTAAACAGCATGAAGATAAAAATAATTTGGCAAAGGCAGTGTATGGGTTGCCGGAGATTAATGAAGAAAAAATAACAAAAGCAGGGTTGGTTGCTAACCCGGGGTGTTATCCTACCTCAGTTATTCTTGCTTTGTTTCCTTTATTAAGGGAATCATTAATTGATGGGAAAATAATTGTGGATGCTAAATCGTCGATTACCGGCGCGGGAAGAAAAGCTGTTATTGATTATCATTACTCCAATATTTCCGGTAATATTTGGGCGTATAAGCCTTTTGTTCATCAGCATACCCCGGAAATTAAGGCGGTTTTAACTAAAAGTACAAATAAAAATATAGATATTTTGTTTGTTCCTCATGTCGTAGGCGTTGAGGCTGGGATATATTCCACAATATATGTGTCTTTTAAGAAAAAAGTGACAGGTAGTCAAATCAGAAAAGTTTATGATAAATATTATAAACAATGTCCTTTTATACGGTTAAATAATGATTCATCCCCACACCAAAAATTTTGGTGTGGGGATTTACCGAAGCTTAAGAACGTTGTAGGTACTAATTTTTGTGATATAGGGTTTAGTGTGGATTATAGTGGTAAGAACTCCGTTATAGTTTCCTGTATAGATAATTTAATAAAAGGCGCGGCCGGTACAGCGGTACAAAATATGAATATAATGGCAGGGTGGGATCAAACTTTGGGGTTGTTATGATTGTTCCGGCAGGATTTAGTTTGTGGGGCGCGCATTCAGGAGTAAAGAAGCAGGCTTTAGATTTAGGTATAATTTACTGCGAGGGAGACTTTTTTCGGGGAGTCGGCAGTTTTACTAAAAATGTTAATCCAGCTTACTCGGTAGTTTTAAGCAAGAAAAATATAAATAAACCGATAAAAGCGGTATTGGTTAACAGCGGTAATGCTAACTGTTTTTCTCATCCTAGGGGTTTAGCTGATACAACACAGATTATTTCTCAATTAGCAGTTAAATTAGGTGTTAAAAAGGACAATATTCTTATTGCTTCAACAGGGATTATTGGCAGACGATTACCTAAAGAAAAAGTTATCGCGGGGTTTGGCTTGCTTCTAGATAATGTAAGTAGAAAACGCGGGAAACAAAAAGAAGGTATAGATAAATTCGCTAATAGTATTCTTACAACAGATACCTTTGAAAAAATATCATATGCTAAAGTTAATTTTGGTAAAAAGCAAATAAATATATTAGGCATTGCTAAGGGATCGGGAATGATTTGTCCTGATATGGCTACGTTGTTAGGATTTGTTATGACCGACGCTGATGTCTCTGCCGCGGATTTGAAGAGAATCTTAAAGACGGCAGTTGATGATAGTTTTAATTCTATTACTGTAGATGGATGTATGAGTACAAATGATACAGTATTGCTTCTTTCTAGTAAAAAAGTAAAACTAACGAAGGATGAGTTAAGTGGGTTTTCTTCCGGAGTAAAAAGAGTTTGTTTGGATTTAGCGAAAATGATGGTGAAAGACGCTGAAGGCGCGACAAAATTTGTTGAAATTGAAGTTAAAGGGGCGGCTTCGGTGAAAGAAGCAAAAAAAGGCGGACTTTTTATCGCTAATTCTAATCTTTTTAAGTGCGCGTTATATGGTGCTAATCCCAATTGGGGAAGAATTATCGGCGCGTTAGGGCATGCCGGCATAAAAGTTAAGGATAATGTTTCAATAAAGTTTACTCCGCTTGAAAAACGAGAGATTAAAGTTACGGTTGATTTGAAAAAAGGTAGTTTTAAGCATAAAGTATATACTAGCGATTTAACTCCCGCGTACGTAAAAATAAACGCCGATTACAGTTAACCATTGTAGGGGCGTCGCTTGCCTACGCCCGTAATAATTCTAAAATTATTTTAGAAAAAGAAGAGCAGTATGGTAGATGAAGCAATAAAAAAAGCCGACGTTTTAATTGAGGCGATGCCTTTTATACGAAAGTTTAATAAGAAAATTTTCGTAATAAAATATGGCGGGTCTATTTTAGGAGAGGAAAGAGTAAGAAAGTCTGTTCTGGAAGATATTGCTTTCCTTCGGTATACAGGGGTAAGGCCGATTTTAGTTCATGGCGGCGGACCAAATATAACAAAGAAATTAAATAGTCATAAAAAATCTTCACAGTTTGTAGATGGAATACGGGTAACCGATGAATTTACGTTACGGGTTGTGGCAGAAGAGTTAAGTAAATTGAACGGGATGATTGTTAAAGAGATAAGCTCTTATGGTGTGCAGGCTGTGGGGTTAAAGATTAACTCTAAATTATTGCGCGCGCAAAAGAAGCAAACTAAGGTTGATTTAGGGTTTGTGGGAGATGTCGTAGATTTTGATTCCGAAAGTCTGAATAAAATTGTAGATGAAGCTATTCCTGTGATAACACCTATGGGCATTTCAAGTGAGGGTGTTGTCTATAATATTAATGCTGATGAAGTGGCTTGTTTTATCGCGGCAAAATTAGGAGCCCAGAAGCTGGTTCTTCTTACAAATGTGTTAGGAGTTATGCGGGATCCTCGGCAGAATAGTTCTTTAATCCCTACTATAAAAGTTAAAGAAGCAAAGCATCTTATTGCCAAAAAAATTATTGGTGAAGGTATGATTCCTAAAGTAAACGCGGCAATCGCCGCCATTGACGGCGGAGTTAATAAAGCGCATATTGTTGACGCTAGAATATCGCACGCCATTCTTTTAGAAATATTTACTAACCGAGGGATTGGTACTGAGGTTGTAAAGTGAATAAAAATTAATTATGGAAAACACAAAAAAACTATTCGATAAATATGTTCTTAATACCTATACCAGAGTTGGTCCTGTTTTTGTTAAGGGCAAGGGGAGTTGGCTGTGGGATGAGGCGGGGACTAAGTACCTTGATTTATTTCCTGGATGGGGCGTTTCGATTTTAGGGCATTGTCATCCTAGAATTACAAAGGTTATAAGTCAGCAGGCGGGTAAGTTAATCCATCTGCCAAATAACTTATATTTTAAGGAACAGGCTCAGTTAGCAGAGGAAATTGTTAATAGTAGTTTTTCTTCAAAAGTGTTTTTTGCCAATTCCGGCGCTGAAGCGGTTGAAGGCGCGCTTAAGTTTTCTCGTCTTTATGGTAGGAGCAATGGCCGGTATGAAGTGATTGTTATGAAAAATTCTTTTCATGGCAGGACTTTCGGCGCGCTTTCTGCTACTGGCCAGGGAAAATATAAAGTTCCTTTTAAACCGTTACTGGCATCATTTAAAGAGGCGCGGTTTAATGATTTTTCTAATTTTAAAAAGAAGGTTACGTCTAAAACCGTAGGTGTAATGTTAGAACTAATTCAGGGCGAAGGCGGCGTTAATGTTGCGCAACAAGAGTATATAAAAGAAGTAAAACTTTACTGTGAAAAACGTGATTTACTTTTTATAGTGGATGAGGTTCAAACTGGGATGGGCAGGACTGGTAAGTTGTTTTGTTATCAGAATTATGGGATTAAACCTGATATAATGGTTTTGTCTAAAGGTTTAGGCGCGGGAGTGCCTATATCAGCTATATTGGTTGCCAAGGAAATCTCTGATATAATAGGTCCTGGGATGCATGCTTCTACTTTTGGCGGGTCTCCGCTTGTTACGAGAGTTTCTCTGGAAGCCTTTAAAATTATAAAAGAAGATAAAATTCTTTCTAATGTGAGGGAATTAAGTATTTATTTATTGAGGCGGTTAGGAGATTTTAATCGGAAGTTTAAGATTATAAAAGAAATAAGAGGGATAGGACTTATGGTTGGTATCGAACTCAAAGTTAAATCCGCGCCGATATTCGCGCAAGCGCTTAAACAGGGATTAATAATTAATTCTACCCATGAAAATGTTCTAAGAATTATGCCGGCGTTAAATATAAAAAAGAGCGAGTTAGATAAAGGATTGAATATTTTGGAAGAAATATTAACAGGTAACAGGTTGCAGGGTGTTAAAGACATGATACCTGTGACATGAGACCTGAAACATTTAATGAAATTTAAATCATTGGTAATTGTAACTTGATACATAAAATGAAATCTAATATAGGGATATGAAACACTTTACATCATTAAAACATTTATCACGAAAAGAAATCATTAATCTTTTAGAAATAGTTTCTAAAGTTAAAAAGAATCCTTCTGCCTATAAAAATAAATTAAAAGACAAATATATAGGATTGGTTTTTCAGAAGCCGTCGTTGAGAACTAAGACTTCCTTTTACGTGGGTGCTTTACAGTTGGGAGCCAACGTGATTTATTACGCTCCTGGGGAAGTGAAGATAGGGGAAAGAGAGAGAATTTGCGATATAGCAAAAACTATGTCGGGATATCTTGATGGTATAGTAGTAAGAACGTTTTCTCATAAAGTGATTGATGAGTTCGCTCAGTATGGCAGTATCGCGGTGATTAATGCTTTAAGTAATTTGTTGCATCCGTCGCAAGTGTTAGGTGATTTATTTACGTTGATTGAATTGAAAAAAGATATAAAAAAGATAAAATTTACTTATGTCGGTGATGGGAATAATGTTTGTCATTCTCTTTTGTACGCTTTTTCTATTTTAGGAGGTAATATTTGTATTGCTTATCCTAAAGGGTATAGTCCAAAAAGTGAAGTTTTGGCTGAATGTAAGAATTTCGCGAAGAAGTCTGGTGGATCTATTTGCCTTACTAATAAGCCAACAATCGCGGCAGCCGACGCTGATGTTTTGTACACCGATGTTTGGTCGTCCATGGGGAGAGAAAAAGAACAAGAGCAAAGAAAAAAAGTTTTTAAGGATTTCCAAATAAATGATACGCTTTTAAAATTGGCAAAAAGCGATTGTTTAGTGATGCATTGTTTGCCGGCGCATAGAGGCCAGGAAATTACAGATAGCGTTATTGATAGTAAAAAGTCTGTTGTTTTTTTACAGGCGGAGAATAGACTTCATAGTGCTAAGGCGATATTATTATCTTTGTTGGAAGATTAGCGCATAGCGTAGAGCGTATAGCGGATAGGGAAGATAAAGATTTTTTTACTAAACGCCACCCGCTAAACGCTATTCGCTAGTAAATGGGAGGATGAAACCGTGGAAAAAATAGTTTTAGCCTATTCGGGAGGGTTAGATACATCTTGTGTTGTGACGTATTTAAAAGATAAAGGCTTTGACGTTGTTTGTTTTTCGGCTAATTTAGGAAGCGAATTTGAGCCCGCGGATTTAAAGCAGAGGGCGTTACAAACAGGAGCGTCTAAAATCTATGTAAAAGATTTAAGAGAAGAATTCGCGAATAAATATATACTTATCGCCCTAAAGGCAAATTCTATATATGAAGATAAGTATGTTCTTTCCACGGCGTTAGGGCGTCCTTTAATAGCAAAATATCTTGTTGATATCGCTAAAAAAGAAGGAGCGAAGTACGTTGGGCATGGGTGTAGCGCTAAAGGTAATGATCAGGTTAGAATAGATGTTACGGTAAAACTGCTTAATCCTAAGCTGCATATCGTGGCGCCGTTGAGAGAGTGGGAGTTAACTTCAAGAGAATCAGAAATTGAGTACGCTAAACAGAAGAAAATTCCTATTCAAGCGACTAAAGAGAAAATATATAGTATCGATAAGAATATTTGGGGAGTAAGTATTGAGGCGGGAATTTTGGAGGATTTAAATAATGAGCCTAAAGAAGATGCCTATATATTTACTAAAAGCCTAAAAGAGGCGCCGGATAAGCCTCAATATGTTGAAATAGATTTTGTCGTGGGTGTGCCCGTGAAAATTAATGGTAAACAGAAACCATTTCTAGAAATTATTGAAGAGTTAAATACATTAGGTGGCCGGCACGCCGTAGGTAGAACGGATTTAATTGAAGATAGAACTGTAGGAATAAAATCAAGAGAAGTTTATGAGGCCCCTGCCGCGTGGATTTTAATTAAAGCGCATCAGGAGCTTGAGAGTTTAGTATTAGATAAAGATACTTTATCATTCAAAAAATGTATAGAGTTAAAGTATTCACAGCTTATTTATCAAGGCTTATGGTTTTCTCCTTTGAAGCTGAGTTTAGACGCTTTTATTGAAAAGACGCAGAGTAAAGTTACAGGAAAGATAACATTAAAGCTTTATAAAGGAAATATTGTTGTCTCGAAGAGAAATTCTTCGAACGCGCTTTATAAAAAAGAGTTAGCGACTTACGGAGTTGATGATAAGTTTGATAGAACCGATGCTAAAGGTTTTATAAACATATTTTCTATGCCGTACATTAAATAATTTGTAGGGGCGATTCATGAATCGCCCGTTAAAAGGAGTAAAACATGGCCAAGAAATTGTGGGGTGGTAGATTTAAGAAGAAGATAGATAAGGATTTTGAAGAATTTTCAAAGTCTATCCAGTATGATTATAAATTAGCAGAATATGATATATACCATTCTATAATACATGTTAACGCTTTAGTTGATTCGGCTATTTTAACAAAGAAAGAAGGACAAAGGTTAATCTTTTCATTGGGGCAGATATTGAGAGAAATAGAAAAGGGAACATTTACTCCCGATTTAGAATGTGAAGATATTCATTCTGATATACAGAGTAGAGTAGAAAAAAAAGTTGGTAAATTAGCCGCGAAATTACACACATTGCGGTCTAGAAATGATCAGGTTGTTTTTGATGAGAAGTTTTATTGTTTGAATGAAGTTGAGCTGCTGGGGAAGCTATTGGGTGATGTGTTTGACGCGATAGTCAGTAAGGCTAAACAATATGAAAAAAACTTTTTTCTGGGATATACTCATACGCGGCGCGCTCAAGTTATCTTTTTTAGTGATTATATTTTAGCTTACGCCTATATGTTTAAGAGAGATTATCGGCGGTTTCAGTGTTTTTTAAAAAACCTGGAGGTAGTAATAGGCGCTGGCGCTTTAGCGGGAAGCGCTTTGAACTCTAAGCATTATCAAAAAGCTATTTTTAGCGCGTTAGTTAAAAAAAATTTAGCTGAGTTAAATAGTTCGGTTGATAATGTCAGTAGTCGGGACTTTATCATTGAGTTGTTAAGTATGTTATCAATATTGCAGATGCATCTTTCTAGATTAACAGAGGATATGATTTTATATTCAGGTAAAGAGTTTGACTTTTTGCGGTTGCCGGAAGAGTTTTGTACTGGAAGTAGTCTAATGCCGCATAAAAAAAATCCCGATTTTCTAGAGTTAGTCAGAGGATATACGGGGATGGTTTATGGTAATTTAGTAGCAGTGTTAACTATGATGAAAGGGTTGCCTTTAACTTATAATAGGGATATGCAGTTAGATAAGGAACCTTTGTTCTCATCAGTTGAAGTTTTAAAAAATGAGTTAAAAATTATGGCAAAATTCATAAAGGGTGTTACTCTTAATGAGGAAAATATTGCTAAGGCTTTGGAAGATGATAGTTTATATGCCACGGAGATAGCGGAGTTTTTGGTAATAAGTAAAGGTGTCGCGTTTAGTGACGCGCATACTGTAGTAGGTAAATTAGTAAGGTATTCTGAAGATAAAAAAATAAGAGTTAAAGATATGAAGGATAGTTTATTGAAAACTTTTTATCCGGGATTAAGCTTGAAAGCTTTAAAAAGCATAATGAATCCTGAGTACGCTACTTCTTCAAAGAAGTCCGTCGTGCGAAAAATGCCGAAAACAATAAAGGCTTAGGGGATAATTATATGCATTATTTTAAATATAGAGGAAAAGAGTTGTATTGTGAGGGTGTCAAGGTT
The DNA here is from genome assembly GCA_018818105.1 of Candidatus Omnitrophota bacterium. Lineage (GTDB taxonomy): Bacteria > Omnitrophota > Gorgyraeia > Duberdicusellales > 4484-171 > JAHISK01. The sequence goes on from JAHISK010000035.1 coordinate 39,603, forward strand.
TCTAGCATCGCGGTCAAATTTGGGACGCCAGTATATGTTTATTCAAAAAGAACGATTCTTGAGCATTTTCAAAAGATTGATAAAGCTTTTAAAAAAATAAGTCCGCTGATATGTTATTCGATTAAAGCTAATTCAAACCTCGCGATATTAAAAATATTAGTCCAGGTCGGTGCCGGGTTAGACATTGTTTCCGGTGGAGAATTATATCGGGCGAGAGAAGTTAAGTGTTCATCGAAGAAAATAGTTTATGCTTCTGTTGGTAAGACTGAAGATGAGATTAGGGCAGCGATAAAATATGGAATATTATTATTTAATGTGGAGTCTTTTCCTGAATTATCGAGGATAAATAAAGTAGCGCGAGAGTTAAGAAAAAAAGTCGATGTCGCTTTACGTGTAAATCCTGATGTTGAACCTAAAACCCATAAGTACATAATAACCGGTAAAAAGGAAACTAAGTTTGGTATGGATATTGATACCGTTAGGGATATTTTTCTTAAACGAGATGATTTTCGGTATCTGGACGTTTGTGGTATCCATATTCATATAGGGTCTCAAATTACGCAAAGTGCTCCATTCATCAAAGCGATTAAGAAGATAAAAACGTTGATAGGTGATTTGGCGAAAAAAGGTGTTGATTTGAAATATTTTAATATAGGAGGAGGATTAGGCATAGTATATGATGATGAAACCCCTCAAACCGCGGAGGTCTTTGCTAAAGCGGTGTTGCCGATGTTAAAGGATAGTTCTCTATCTACTATTTTAGAGCCCGGCAGATTTATTGTTGGAAACGCGGGAATAGTTGTTACGAAAGTTTCATATATTAAGGATACTCCTTCCAAAAATTTTATTATTGTTGACGCGGGAATGAATGATTTGTTAAGACCGTCATTGTATGAAGCTTATCATAAGATAATTCCTGTGACACAAAACACAAAGCACAAAACACGAAACACGAAAAAATCTGATGTTGTAGGACCGATTTGTGAGAGTGGAGATTTTTTAGGAAAGGATAGATATTTAAACGTTGAAGAAGATGATTATTTAGCGGTGTTAGGTGCTGGCGCTTATGGGTTCAGTATGAGTTCTAATTATAATTCAAGGCCGCGCGCGGTAGAAGTTTTGGTTGATGGTAATAATGTCCATTGTATAAGGAAGAGAGAAGCGTATAGCGATTTGATTAAGGGTGAACGCATTGTTTCCTAGAAATAGTGGTGTATTCTAGCCGATAATAAAAATATATAATATGATAGTAAAAGAATTTTATAAAATGCAGGCATCGGGAAATGATTTTATATTAGTCGACCATCGACCATCGACCATCGACTATCGACTTAAAAGAGGAAGAATAAATTATAAGCAAGTAGCGAAAAAGTTCTGTGAGAGGAAGTTTGGCGTAGGAGCTGATGGATTATTAGTGATAGAGGCGTCTAAGAAAGCTGATTTTAAGATGAGGATATTTAATTCTGATGGCAGTGAAGCCCAAATGTGTGGTAACGGCGCCCGGTGTGTTGCGCTATGGGCGAAAATAGACCAAAGACGGAAGACTGATGACGGAAGACAGAAAACCGAAGACAGAGGGAGGAAGCTAGGTTGTCGATTTGAAACGGTGGCGGGTATTATTGAAGCAGAGGTTACTAATGTTAAAGATGGCAGCGGTAATGCAAAAATAAAGATGGCGGATGTTTTTGGTATGTCTTTGAGTAAACCTCTTAAAGTTTGCTCTAAGACTATAAATGTCAATTATCTAAATACAGGGGTGCCTCATGTTGTTGTTTTTGTGCAGGGGCTAGAGGCTATTGATGTTGATAAAATTGGCGCGGCAATAAGATTTCATGAAACGTTTGCTCCCGCGGGAACAAACGTTAATTTTGTTGAAGTATTAAAAAATAATCTTATAAAGATTAGAACTTATGAGAGAGGAGTGGAGGCGGAAACTTTAGCTTGTGGAACAGGCTCAGCGGCCTGCGCTATTATTAGCGGGTATAAGTTAGCAGATGAGGCGTTGTTGTGTGATGGAGAATATAAAATGAATGTTTCTACGAGAAGCGGAGAAACGCTAGGCGTTTATTTTAATTGTAAAAATAACAAAATTAATGATGTTTGGTTAGAAGGTAAAGCGTATTTAGTGTATCAGGGACAGGTTTGCTAAATCGGTTAAGAAGGTTATGGTTTCGGTTTCGGCTAAGTAAAGGTATGCGGTATTACGTATAACTTGATCAATCATACAAAGAGGGGGTAGATATGTTAAAGGGTAGTATTGTGGCATTGGTGACACCGTTTCATGCCGATGGTCAAATTAATGAAGAAAAGTTAAAATTTTTAATGAATTGGCATATAGAGAATAAAACAGACGGGATTTTAGTATGTGGGACTACTGGTGAGAGCGCGACCCTAACTCACGCGGAGCATAAAAAAGTCATTGAGATAGCTGTTAAAGAAGTAAATAAAAGAATTCCTGTTGTTGCTGGATGTGGGTCAAATTCAACACGGGAAGCGTTAGAACTGGTTGAGTATGCTAATGGGGTAGGAGCTGATTTCGCGTTAGTTATTACTCCTTATTATAATAAGCCTACGCAGGAGGGGTTATATTATCATTTTAAGACGATTTCTGACGCGGTAGATATTCCTATAATAATTTATAATGTACCGGGACGTACGGGATGTAATATTTTGCCTCAGACTGTTGCTAGAATTTATAACGATTGCAAGGGAGTTGTGGGAATTAAAGAGGCCAGTGGCTCTTTAGACCAAATTACTAAAATTATGACGTTAGTAGATAAAAACTTCCTATTGTTTTCTGGAGCTGATGAAATCAATTTGCCTATTCTTTCTGTTGGAGGCGTAGGCGCGATATCTGTAGTAGCCAATGTAATGCCTAAGGAGACGCATGAATTAGTTGATAACTTTTTGAAAGGTAATTATGACGAATCTCGTAAGTCGCAAATTTATCTTTATGATTTAATTAAATCTCTTTTTATAGAGACTAATCCTATTCCGGTAAAGACAGCTTTAAGTCTTATGGGATTAATCGAATCTTATTTGAGGTTGCCGCTTTATAAAATGAGCGTGGATAATTTAGAGAAATTTAAAAGAGTATTAAAGCAATATAAGTTAATTACATAAGTAAAAAGAAATAATATTTAACTTTTAAATTACAAATTACAATAAACAAATTACAAAGAATATACAACAAACAAATGGAGAAAATATACAATAAAAAACAAAATAATTTATTATTTGGATATTGTATATTTGAATTTGTGTATTGTTTGTAATTTGGAATTTGTATATTGTAATTTATAATATTCATTTGGAGGATGAGATGATTAAAGTGGGTGTTAGTGGTGCTTGTGGGAAAATGGGCAAACGAATAATTTGTTTATCCCGGGAAGATAAAGATATAGAAGTGATTTTAGGATTAGAACATAAGGCTTGTCCTAGCGTAGGGCAGGTCATAGACGGCGTCCAAATAACAGCTGATTTGGATAGACTTCGCGAATGTGATTGTTGGATAGATTTTAGTGCCGCGTCCGCGACTCAGAAAAATTTAGAGGCAATAATTAAGTATAATAAATGTGTAATTATTGGTACGACGGGCCTCGATGCGGCGGTACGTGATGAAATAAAGGCGGCGTCTAGTAAAATCGCGGTTATTTTTTCACCTAATATGAGTATAGGTGTAAATGTATTATTTAAGCTGATTAAAGAGGCTGCGGGCACTTTGAGTAAATATGGAGTTTCTATTTCAGAAGCGCATCATATCCATAAGAAAGACACGCCTTCAGGTACGGCAAAAAAAATCGCCGAAATCATTAATGATCAGGGTTTTAATTTAAAGATTGAAGATATAAAAGCGATTAGAGAAAATGAAATTATCGGTGATCATAAAATTGTGTTTGAGAGTGATGTTGATAGAATCGAATTGTTTCATTCGGCTAAAACTAGAGATATTTTTGTCCAAGGAGCAATTTTAGCGGCAAAATGGATTGTTGGCAAGCCGGCAGGGTTATATTCTATGGAAGATGTGTTATTTGGCAATGAGTAATTTTGAGATTAAGTAGTTAGGTAAAGGTCAAGAAGGCAGTATGGTAGTTGGGTAAGGGTTAAGTAGTAGAAAAACACAAAATCTAAAATAAGATAATTTAAGAGAAAGTACTGTATTAATTAATGTTTTTAGTTTAGGGTTTGATGTTTTTGATTTATTTAGAGTTTAGTGTTTAGGATTTAGAGTTTTAAAAAAGCAAGAAACTTTTGACAATACCTGATAGTTGGTAGGGAGGGAAATCATGAAAATTGAATGGTCTCATAGATTACAGCAGTTGCCGCCATATTTATTCGCTGAAATTGATAAGCAGAAGAGTGAGTTGAGAAAAAAAGGAATAAAATTTATTGATTTAAGTATTGGTGATCCTGATATTTTGGCTCCCGAGAAAGTGATAGAAGCAATGTACGCGTCTGCTAAAGTTAAAGAGAACCAGAAGTACGCCTTAGATCAAGGTAAAGCGGTTTTGCGGGCAGCCATAAAAAAATGGTTTAAAAAAAGATTCGATGTTTCTTTAGATGAGAATAAAGAGATTCTGCCTCTTATTGGGTCAAAAGAAGGATTGGTTCATTTGCCTTTAGGTTTGGTGAATAAAGGAGATTACGTAATTGTTCCTTCTCCGGGGTATCCTGGGTATAGGGGCGCGGCTCTTTTTGCCGGGGCAAACATTTTTGAGGCGGCGCTTTTGGAAGAAAATAATTTTTTGCCGGATTTAGATAAAATTCCCGTCGAGGTAAGGAATAAAACGAAAATCATTTATTTGAATTACCCTAATAATCCTACAACCGCTTTAGCTCCAATAAGTTTTTTGAATAATGTAGTTAAGTTTTGTTCGAAATATGGAATAATTCTTGCTTATGATAACGCTTATTCAGAGCTTTATTTTAATGATAAGCCGCATAGTATTTTAGAAGTAAAGGGCGCCCGCGAAGTAGCGATTGAGTTTCATTCTTTATCTAAAACATTTTGTATGACGGGATTTAGAGTAGGATGGGCTTGTGGCGGGTCAGAGTTGGTTGGTACCTTGTTAAAGGTAAAAACTAATGTTGATTCAGGGATTTTTTGCGCTGTTCAAGACGCGGCAAGAACAGCTCTTGAAAAAGAAGGGACGTATGTTCGAGATTTAAGAAAAGAACTTAAGGGAAGACGGGATTTTTTTGTGGAAAATCTTGCTAAGATAGGTCTTAAAAACACTTTTTCGGAAAGTACTTTTTATGTGTGGACAAAGTTACCTCGAGGAATTAAGTCTTCTATAGATTTTGCTAAGTATCTTATTAATGAGAAACGAATCATTGCTACTCCGGGAGTAGGTTTTGGTAAATATGGAGAAGGATATATCCGCTTTGCTTTGACAGTTAAAAAAGATATTTTAAAAAAAGCAATAGATCTTTTAGGAGCTATTTAAAAGGACGAAATTCGTTTCGTGGAATTTTAGGAATATTCAAACTATTAATTTCTATGAATTTCGATAAATCTCTATAAATATCAATTAATATTGCGAACGGAGTGAGCAAATATCTGTTTTGAGTATGGATGTTTTCATCGGGGTTGGGTCTAATTTAGGAGATCGGTTAGTAAATATTCAAAAAGCAATTGACTGTTTAAAGGCTTCTGTAGGCATTGAAATTATAAAATTATCTTCGATAATAGTTTCGGATCCGCAAGGTGGACCACCGCAAGATAAGTATTTAAATTGTGTTATAAAAATAAAAACTTACCTTTCAGCGCGAGATTTATTAAATACTTTACAAACTATTGAGAAAAAATTAGGTAGGAAGCGTTTAGTTGAAAATGGACCTAGAACGATAGATTTAGATATTCTTTTGTATGGTGATGATGCGGTGAATGAAGAGGATTTAGTAATCCCTCATCCACGAATGCGGCAGAGGGAGTTTGTTATGGGACCGCTTAAAGAAATCTTAAATAGCGTAGAGCGCATAGCGTAGAGCGTTTAGGAAAAAAAAGATATTTCTACTCTACGCTATATAATATTATGATAGTATCAGGCAGTATTGATAAAGTAAGAAAGATTATAAAGAAAGCGAAACAGCAGGGTAAAACTATAGGTTTTGTTCCTACTATGGGTTCTTTGCATTGCGGACATATGTCTCTAGTAAAAAGAGCGAAGAAGGAATGCGGATTTGTTATAGTAAGTATCTTTGTTAATCCCGCTCAATTTGGTCCAGGAGAAGATTTTAAGTGTTATCCTAGAAATTTGGATAAGGATGAAAACTTATTACGGCAGGAAGGGATAGATTTGATTTTTTATCCCAAGGACGATGTAATGTATCCGCGCGATTATTCTGTATATGTAGAGGAAGGACAATTAAGTAGTAAGCTGTGCGGTCAGTTTCGGTCAGGGCATTTTAAAGGAGTTTGCACGGTTGTTACAAAGTTATTCAATATAATTGTGCCGGATAGCGCTTATTTCGGACAGAAAGACTATCAGCAGGCAGTTATTTTGAAACGATTAGTGAGTGATTTAAATTTTTCTTTAAAAGTAAGAATATTGCCTATAATAAGAGATAAAGATAAGTTAGCTTTATCTTCGCGTAATAGATATTTAAGTGAGATAGAGAGGCAATCAGCTTTATCTCTTTATTCTTCTTTACTATTGGCAAAATCTTTAATCAAAAAAGGTCAGAGAGATTCTAATGAAATCATAGCCGCGATGAAAAAGCTTATACTTTCTAAAAAAACGGCTAAAATAGAATATATAAAAATAGTTGATATCCAAAATTTAAACAATCTAGATAAGATAAAAGGTAAGCTTCTAATCGCTTTAGCCGTTTATGTTGGCCGGACTAGACTGATAGATAATATTATTGTCAGCGCGTAGAGGTATTTAGGTGGTGGAGTGATTCTGGTGGTTTTATTGGGCTGAATTTATATTAGTGTGAATTCGTGTTTAAAAATTAGCGGAGATTAGTGTTATGAAAAAGGTAAAAATAGGTATTATTGGATGTGGCGCTATAGGCGGGGGCGTGGCTTCTTTTATTGATAAAGAGTTATCCTCAAAGGCTAATATTGTGGCGTTAGCGGATATCGATAATATAACCGCGGATACTTTAAAAAATAAACTTAAAGCGAAACCTAAAATTATGGATATTGACGCGCTTATTGAGGCATGTGATTTAGTCATTGAAGCTGCCTCTGTTAATGCGGCAGAATATATTTTAGATAAAACCTTAGAGCATAGAAAAGATGTGGTCATTTTAAGTGTAGGCGCTTTGCTTAAAAAAGATTCTATTTTAGAGAAAGCTGAGAAAAAGGGAATCAAGATTTATATTCCTTCAGGCGCGATTTGCGGAGTAGATGGGGTAGGGGCATTAAGTTTGGGCGATATAAGAAAAATATCGTTGATTACATCTAAACCTCCAGAAGGGTTAGCCGGCGCGGCTTATCTAAAGAAAAAAAATATAAATTTAGATAAGTTGAAGAAAGAAAAAATAGTGTTTAAAGGCGGGGTTAGAGAAGCGATTAGATTTTTTCCTAAAAATATTAATGTTGCCGCTATTTTATTGTTAGCTTCTCCATATAAAGGTGTTGAGGTTTGCATAAAAGCAAATCCTTTTATAAAGAGGAATATTCATCGTATAGAAATTAAAGCTAAAGAAGCCAATATTAATATAGAAGTAGAAAATGTTCCTTCACAACTAAATCCTAAGACAAGCACTTTAGCGATTCTTTCTACGAAATATCTGTTAAAGAAGATGTTCTCCTCGTTCAAAATCGGAGGATAAATTATAAATATTTTGTAGGGACAGTCCTTGTGCCTGTCCGTTATAAAAGAGATTAAGAATGAATGACTATATTATAATTAAAGGGGCAAAAGAGCATAATCTAAAGAATATAGATTTAAGGATTCCTAAGAATAAACTAATTGTCGTTACAGGTCTTTCTGGTTCCGGGAAATCTTCTTTAGCGTTTGATACTATTTATGCTGAAGGCCAGCGCCGCTATGTTGAAAGTTTGTCTACATACGCGCGTCAGTTTTTAGAGCAGTTGCAAAAACCTGATGTTGAGCATATAGAAGGGTTATCTCCGGCAATCGCTATTGAACAAAGGTCAGCCGGCGCCTCCCCTCGGTCTATTGTTGCCACGCAAACAGAAGCTTATGATTATCTGCGGTTATTGTTTACCCGTATTGGTAAACCTCATTGTTATAATTGCGGCCGGCCGATAAGCAAACAAACTTCTCAAGAGATAATTGAACAGATTTTTTCAATACCGCGGGATAATAAGATATTTATTCTTTCTCCTGTAGTGCGAGGTAAAAAGGGCCAATTTGTTTCGTTATTCGCGAGATTGATTAAGGAAGGATTTGTTCGAGTAAGAGTCGATGGAAAAATATATGATTTGAGTGAAGATATTAAACTTCAGAAATATAAATTACATACTGTTGAGATTTTGGTAGATCGGATTAAAGTTTCGCCGCATTATAAAAAAAGAATTATAGATTCAGTTGAAACTTCTTTGAAATATTCTGATGGCATGGTGTTGATAGTTGATGAAACGCGAAAAAAAGAATTTCTTTATAACACGAATTTAAGTTGTTCTTCTTGCGGTATTTCGTTAGAGGAGTTGCAACCTAGAATGTTTAGCTTTAACTCTCCCTACGGCGCGTGTCCGGCATGTAATGGGCTAGGTACCAAATTGGAGTTTGACGAAGATTTAATTATTCCTGATAAAAATAAGACGATAGGAGAAGGGGCTATTTGTGCCTGGCGTAGAGGCAGCCGCGGGTATATTATGTATTATCGCGCTTTATTGCGGGAGTTAACTGATGCGGGAGGATTTTCTTTAGATGCGCCCTTTAGCAAGTTATCCAAGACGGTTAAGAATATGATTCTTTATGGCAGTCAGGATGTTTGTGTGTGGGGAAAGCCGTTTCAG
>JAHISK010000036.1 GCA_018818105.1 Candidatus Omnitrophota bacterium
GTACATAAAGACGTAATTTTTGTATTTCCAAGCAATTGAGTCAAAATTATTGATTAAGCCGATGTAGCTCAGTTGGCAGAGCAGGGCTTTCGTAAAGCTAATCCACCCTTTTTTGTAACTCTCTAAAAACAATCTAATTACAAATAGTTATAATAAGTTAGAGAAAAATTCTATTTATATCAATTTGTGCCAATTTATATGTGTTAATGGGTAGTTTAGACACCAATATGGACACTTGGAGAGATTATTTAGAGGATTTTCTTAAAAGCCATAGTATATAAGCAGAGAGGGTATCAAAGCCATTTTTTTTAGCCCGTTGCTTTAACTTTCTTTTTTCTTCCTTGCCAACCCTTAATTGTATATATTTTTCTTTAGCCATATTACTTTGAGTTTATCACTGTGTAGTGACAATGTCAAGAGCGGCCACCCCACCCCAACTAATTCCAGTCTGTTAAATCCTTCGGATAGGTTTATAAGGAAAGAACCTTTCTTAGCTTCAGCGGATAGGGTTTTCCTTTACTAACCCAAACGAAGTTTTAGACACCTTGGTTCACTTGGTCATTGTTTTCTACCTTAGCGCCTCATGGGACAGTTGCGACACTCGTTGACCCATATATTGAGTGTGCGGTATATTTCCGATAGTCAACCCCGCAAATCCTATTTTGCTTGTTTGCACTTAAAGCATGTGATATATTGAGTTAAGGTAGAAAAACCATAAATTACGAAGTTCGTCTAATAATTGTTATGGGAGGAAAATAAAATGAAAAAGCTAATAGCAAAAATAAATGAATATTTTGAGAGGAAACGATATGATGTAATTCTTCATGACAGAAAACATCTTACTGATTACGAAAAGGAACAATTTATCCCCGATTTAAAAGACCGCTTAAACATATTAAAACAGTATTTCTCAGATGTTATTAAACTTTGTGAAACACAAAGAAATTCAAGAATATTTACGGAGGCAGCTAAATCAATAATAAATCCTACAAATGCAGCACCAGATCTACAAAGCCCTCAAGAAACAATCGGAGAAAAATTTTTTGATGACATAAAAACTCAAGTACAACAACAGGGCATTGATGATATAGACAAAATTCTTAAAAAGTTTAAAGATATTCAAAATTTAAAACAACTTGGTCTTTTTTTAACAGAGCTTAACTATTTATGCTCTTCGTTGACGACAATCAACAATCGACTCCTATTATATAAAGTTGAAACTTACCCTTATTTTGAGGATACAAAAACAGGTCAAGTAATCACGACTCATCCAAAGGAGTATTTTTTAGTCATAGAGCCTTTTCAAATATTAGTCACCAACATTGTTAATGTGGCAAAAACAACAGCCGACACTATTACAGGATGGCGAACTCAAGCGCTAAAACTTAAATCTCAATATCTAGACTTATACACAAATCGTCTTTCAATAAAAAATACAAAGCTTGTTTTATATATTCAGATACTAACAATCATTCTTGCTATTGTACTTTCTGCCTTCTTTCTTACGGCAAACGATCCATTTAATTTGTATAAAGAAAACCAAAAACTAAAACAGTCTATAAAAGTGGTAGCTGAAGAAAATATTAAACTAAAAATTTTAAATAAAAAACGTATAGCAAATTAATCCAGCAAACGACGAGCATCCCCGCAAAACTGAGATGAGCTCGTCGTTGCTGATTTCTATCGTTATGGTAAGGAATAATTATGGAAGATCGGGCTCTTACATTAGATTTTGATAAAGGAGAAATTAAAGGTGCTTGGCTACATGCAACGTTAGACGAAACTTATAGAAGGTTATTCGAAAATGCACGCAAGTCAGCTAGAAAATATCCAAAAAACGTATCTCATGGCATAAAAGTAATAATTTTTGGCTGTTTTTGGTTGGAAGCATTTGCCAATAATACTCTCCGAGTTATTCTGGGATTTGAAATTTCTTCTCAAAAATTTCGCGAAGAAAATTGGGAAAAATTAAAAAGAATTTCTATCGAAGAAAAAGCAAGTTTTTTTTCAAAACTAACACCGCATGAACTTCAATTAGAATATCAAAAAATAAAGCCTGAAATAAAACAACTTTTCGATATGCGGAATCGATTGGCACATTATAAGGAAAAACCTAAAAGAATTGCCAATGAGATAACATTGAACGAATGTATTAATATTATAGAGAATCTTCCTGTTCCTGAAATGAATTTGCAGTTAATGTGGAGTAAAGTAGGACCTTACTCTCTAAAAGTAAAGAGAGTAGCAAATTGGTTTAACCAGACAGTTAGATTCTATAACAGAAAACATGGTGTAGAATCTAAAAATAAGAAATTAAAGCCACCCAAGTCACTACAGGGAACGAGAACCAGCCCCGCCTAATCGGCGGGTCAGCTTCACGTTGCTGAGTTCTGATATTAGACCCGAATAATTTATGAAGCAAATACCAGAAACAATAGTTCTCATTGAAACGGCTAAATGGCTTGTTAAAAAGGGATACAGTTTGAATAGTATTTCAATTCCGAAAGGAAAAGGTTACACTGGCAATATAAAATCTATAATAGAAAAAGAACTTAAAAATATAGGATATGATAAAAAGATTAATTATAGTTCGAAAGGACCTGATATAATTGCAGAAAATCAAGATGAAATATGGAAGATTGAGTGTAAAGGCTTAAGTATGTAAAACGTCAACCATTTTTTCCGCCTAACGACAATTATTCTTTCCGGTTTTAGACTAAATTTTTTAGCTCGCCTCCTTTATTTTACGATTTTTAGCCGTATTCATGCGATAACTGTCGATATTTAACTCTAAAATGACACTGTGGTGTACAATTCTATCTACTGCCGCAGCTGTCATCATGGGGTCTTTGAAGATGTTTTCCCACTTTGAGAAGGGCAGATTTGATGTAATCATAACGCTGCCCTGTTCATACCTCTGAGCTAAAAGCGTAAAAAGTACTTCCATTTCTTCTTTTTCCTGCTGTACATAGCCTATATCATCAATGATTATAGCGTCATATCTGCTGAGTTTCTTCAATAAGCGCGGCAGACGCAGGTCCTTTTTGGCTAGAAGGAGTTCTTGCAAAAGAAGGGCGCAGCTCATAAAAAGTATTCGTTTATCCTGCTTAATAAGCTCTTGCGCCAATGCGCAGATAAGATGTGTTTTGCCGCTGCCAGGATTCCCGAATATAAGCACATTTTCATTATGACTGATAAAATCGCCCTCTATGAGCGTTTTAATCTGCTGGTTGACCTTTTTAGGTAGGCGACTCATCTCAAATGTCCTTAGGTTTTTCTCAAGCGGCAGGCGCGATTCTTTTAATCTGCGGTCAATGCGGCGCATACGCCTTGTTTCGCATTCTGTTTCAAGCACACTGAAGAGATACTCCTCATAACTTAATGATTCTGATTGAGCTTTTTCTGCTAAATCCAGATATTGTTTACGAACAATCGTCAGGCATAATTCTGTTAAACAATTATTTAATTGTTCGAGCTCTTTTTTATCCATGATAGGCCGCCTCCTCAAGAAGGGTGTCATACGATTCGAGATTATTATTGTTCACAATAACCTCTGTTACCGGAGGCAATTTAAATTGTTCATCTATTTGACCTTTGATATTTAACGCTGTCAGCTCTTTATCATGTTCGACGAGATACCTGATAGCGCTTTCGGTTACTGTCTGGCCTTCTTTTGCCGCGTAATATAAGATCTTTACATAGTGTCTATTCGCCTGTAACGCCATATTTGAGCGCAGCCAATCATAGGCAATCCTGAACCAGCTTGATGGATACAGGTCTTCTTTATAACGGTAATTTTCAAATGCGCCAGGCTTACGTACCAGCCAGTCAATTATATGCCGATAATCAATCCTGTGTTTACTTGTGCCTCGCTGGCGCGGAATGTCATCAACCATTTTTTGCGCATACCAGATCTCAATATGATCGGCATATATACGTGCCTGTACTTTTTCTCCGATCAGGCGGCTGTGCACTGAATATGTATTATGTTGTATGTTCAGAGTGCTGCTTTTTCCGACCTTGATATTATCCATATTCTTACAATCATTGAACCGCGCATCAGGAAGTTTTCCAAGTACATTTAATTCTTCTTCAAAGCGCTTCGTGCGTCCCGCATTAAGTTGATTGGCAATTCGTTGGAGGAATTTCTGATAATCAGCGATGCTGTAAAAGTCTTTGCTGTTCCTGAGCATTAATGCCTGAGTGACAGCCCGCTTAAAATGGCGATGAGAGGTTTCTATATCGCCGTTCTCATTGGCGCTATAGGCATTGGTTCTTTCCGGCAGAATCTCATAATGGCGCAATAATGCCTGATAATTGCGGTTAAACTTTTCAGGGTGACAGTCTTTGTTTACTGCCGCGCTCATGCGGTCTGTCCTGTGCCGCTTTGTTCGTCCGCCAACTTCCCATAGTGCATTCTGTAAGCCGTTACTTAAGCTCTCAAAGCTTTCAGAGTAGCAGATAGTAAAACTTTCCCAGTTTGAATAGGTCAACACAAAGTGATATAGCAGGTGATTAAATTGTTCGCCTCGTATTGTTATGCCAAGGCTATGCATATGAGTAAAATCTGAGGCGCTCAAGTCTCCGGGATAGTGTATTTGCGGGAAGTATGCTTCTTTCCCAGGGCCCTCTGTTGAGCGCCAATGCTTGATCCTGCGCTGAAGTGTGCGCAATTGACCATTCTGATACTTCGCAGGGTATGTCCGATTAAAATGATCAAATATGGTTTTTCCTTCAAGTCCTGGATTAACTTCAAGCATATCAAGTATTGCCGGCCAGTCTTCAGTAAATGGATCTTCAC
>JAHISK010000006.1 GCA_018818105.1 Candidatus Omnitrophota bacterium
TACTCGCGCTTTAAATTCTTTTGGATACTTTTTCTTCTTCATCCTGCCCTCCTGGTTTTAGTGATTTTACCACATTTTTACACCTTAACCAGTGGTCTGAATCTACGGAAGTATTATAGTTGCCAGGGAGGGCCTCGCGTCCTCCCGTTTATTGATAATTATAATACCATGTAAATGATTCGGCATAATGATATATTGATCCAATTCAACATCAATATATTGATTTTTTATGTCTTTCCATTGATTATCTATTATTTGTCCGATTATTGATAATTGTATATTATTACGGGAGGACATGTCACGGGAGGACGCAAGGCCCTCCCCTACGATTTCATTATTTTTATATTCACCAAATATATTTTTTCTATCATTTGAACATATGTTAAGGAAATAACATCCATTATCAGAATAATCGTAATTTTTTAATCTGATTTGTTTTCTGGTTAATAATTTTTGCATTTTTATTTTTTTCTATAACGAAAAAATCAGTTGCCTTGTGGAGCCGCAACGCGGCGGAACAAGGTCAACTGGATTGCCTTGTTAGGATTTAATTGTTGTTATTTTTTGTATTTCTTCTTCGACGTCTTTAATGGCGTAAACTTTTAAGCCATTTTCTATTTTCATATTTTTTGCTTCACGAATAATAATTTCTTTATCTTTTTGAGAAGTAATGATAAGCCATATGTTTGTTGAATTAAAAAGACTTCTTACGGTTTTTTGATGTTCTGCCTTCATTAATCCTTTTTCTACTCTACTTGGTATACTTGCCGTTCTTCCCTTTAATATTTCAGTTAATGTTTTTAGGCGCCATAAAATTACTTCAGACCTTAAGGTTGTAAAGTTACCCAAAAATATGTATTTTAAACCGGTAAAATCATTAAGTAGGTTAAAGCCTAATTGGTTTCCGAGATTGAATATATTTTTATCTCCCATATCATCTAGAGGAGCAAACATAGCTTTTTTGGATAAAAGAAAGGCTTGCGTAATCGCATTGTTCAAACCCGCAGATGTATGAGTTGATTGCTCCGTGTCTTTTATAGCCTTATCAATAGCATTTTTAGCAACATCTCTAAATTTAATATCTCTGTATTTCATGGTGTCTAATCCAGATATATTGAAGGCAAGACTTTGTGATTTTTTTTGGAAAGGTATGATATACTTGTTGAACCCCAACATTAAACCATATTCCATATGGACATTGGCATTGGGAACTTCTTGATCATTTTTTATATCGTTGTTTAATAACGCGATGCAAAATCTTGAAATAATTATTTTTGAACAAATTTTTGTGCAATAAACGTTTTGCGCTGGCGCAATAATAGATCCAGCCTCAATAGGTTCTATATTTCTTTTTTCTAATAATTCACATAAAGTATCTTTTTCATCTTTGCTGGTGTCAAAACCATATGCGATAAAACAATATCTGGTAGATGAAAAGACAAAATCACAGCTGGGTAGCCCTATGGTACATTTTTCGTTTTTCTTTATTCTTATATCCATAATTATTTATCCTAACAATGAATAAATCCACTACACATTTTCCGATATGTAATCCCTCTGTAAAACCCATTATTCCCTTTTATACAATAAAAACCAAAATTTTCTCTTATACGATATGTGATTTACCTATAATACTGGAATAGGCGTAGTATGTATAAGTACATAATAACATGTGGGGTGCTGTTGCTTTGAGCGAAAATCGCCAGGTTTCTCTACTGCGCGATTTTTTCTATGATTTGAGAGGTGGAGTGTCCTGACTGTAACTTTACTCTGTAAATATCTTGGACAAACTCTCTCCCAATAATTTCGTCTTCGTTGTAATCTTCGCCTTTTACTAAATAGTGAGGTCTAAGTTCTTTAATTAAATTATGAGGAGTATCTTCTTTGAACAAAATAATATAATCTACAAAGCTTATTGATTCTAAAACCTGTTGACGTGAAATTTGGTCTAATACCGGCCTATTTTGCCCCTTTATTTTCTTGACTGAAGAATCAGAATTTAATCCCACAATTAATATATCCCCTTTAGACTTAGCTTCCCTTAAAATCTTTATATGTCCAGGATGAATCAGGTCAAAACAACCATTGGTAAATCCGATAGTTTTACCTTTACTTTTTGCTTCTTTAACTATAAGTTTAAGACTCAATAAATCCTGTACCTTAGAAACTTCCTTTGTACTAATATGTTGGTCTGCTTCTTTATTCACATCGTCGGCTCCTAACATAACAGATTCAACAATCTCACATATTATATGGCCTGCTAAAATATGCATTTCCTGAATGCTTCCGGTATCAAAAGACGGAATAAGTAAAGAAACATCAACTATACTTTTCAGTTTCCCTCCATCTTTTCCTAAAAACCCTACCGTGACAATACCTAAATCTTTTGCTTTTTTTACTGCCCTAATAATGTTTTCTGAATTACCGGAAGTTGATATGGCGACAACTACATCCTGTTTATTTGCTAATGCCTCAACCTGCCGCGAAAAAATTTCATCAAAAGAAAAATCGTTAGCTGCCGCGGTCATAACTGAAGTATCAGTTGTAAGCGCTAACGCGGCAATTGGGGCACGATTTTTCTTAAACCTCACCACTAACTCCGCGGCTAAATGTTGGGCGTCGGCAGCGCTACCACCATTACCAACGAAAAAAATCTTACCTTTAGTTTTTAACCGCTCAATAAACAAAGATGCTATAGATTCTATTATTTTAGAATCCGCCGCTAACAAGGTTAAACTATTTTTATGTTCAGTTATTGCTTTTTTAATTATATTTTCCATAACTATTTAATCTCGGTAATTAAGTTTTTCAGCCAGGGGCTGATCTGCCTCTGGTGGAAATCTGTGTAATCAGATGATATCGCTAGATATCATCCAAAAAATATCTTCGCAATATCGTAAAGTTTCATGTCTAGAGTCTTTAGCTTCCCCGTAGCCTCTATCAACGGAACATCCACTATGTCAGTACCCTTTAAACTTACCATTCGTCCAGACTTTCCTTCCTTTACCAAATCATATACTTTTACTCCGAACCTTGTACCTAAAACTCTATCAAAAGCCGTAGGAGTCCCGCCTCTCTGAATATGACCTAAGACTGTTACTCTTGTCTCAAATCCGGTTTTTTCTTCAATTAGCTCGCCTAACTTATTTCCTATCCCGCCTAACCTTACATGACCAAACTCATCTAAATCTTGATCCTGTAAAGCAAGATATCCCTCGTTAAAAGACGCGCCTTCAGAAACTACCACAATGCTAAAATTTTTACCTCGATTATGCCTTTTCTTTATAGATTCACATACTTGACCAAGGTCAATGGGAATCTCAGGAATCAAAATATAATCTGCTCCACCGGCAATACCTGAATACGCCGCAATCCAACCGGCGTGCCTACCCATAACCTCAACAACCATCACCCGATTATGAGATTCGGCGGTAGTATGTAACCTATCTATACATTCAGTAACGATATTCACCGCTGTATCAAACCCAAACGTAAAATCAGTCGCGTTTAAGTCGTTATCTATAGTTTTAGGCGCGCCGACAACGATTAAACCTTCTTCTGCCAGCTTTGTAGCAACCCCCAGAGTATCTTCTCCTCCAATAGCAATCAAAGCATCTAACCCTAACTCTTTAAAATTTTTCTTTACCGTTTCAACCCCGCCTTCTGTTTTATACGGATTAGTACGTGACGTTCCAAGAATAGTTCCCCCTCTATGAAGGATACCTGAAACAGAATCTAAAGTTAACAGCATCGTTTGTTTTCCCATTAATCCTTTCCATCCGTTACGTAAACCAATAACTTCATCTCCCTGCAGAATAGCTTTTCTTACGACCGCCCTTATTACCGGATTAAGCCCTGGACAATCTCCCCCACCTGTTAAAATTCCTATTTTCATTGTTCTCCCCTCCTTGCGTTAATATACAAAATAATTTTTTACTTTAATTTTCGATATTATAATTTTCCTAGTTTATTTCGTATTTCGATATTCTAATTTCGGATTTACTATTTTAATAATTCCTAAATGGTATTTCAGGCTCTTCCTCAGCCTTGCGTTTGTTACCCATAAACATCATTTTTCTAATTTTCATTCTTACTTTTATCTCTTTATCTTCTCCTAAAATGTTTTCTAGTTTTTCTTTAATCCTTACCTGAATCTCTCTTGTGAATTCTAAAATATTTACTTGAGACGCTAAATCACTTTGGATAATTACTTCTAACCCTTTTTTCTTAGAAATTATCTTAGGCCGTATATGAGAAATTTCTTTTTTCTCTTCTAAATCACGCCGAATCATATCTTCAATAGCAAATAACGTGATATCAACCGTTCCCTCCGGCGATTCAAAAGTTATAGCCCGTTCCCTACGAGACCTTGAAAAAAGCGACTGCAAATACCTTACACACAAAAGTAGAAGTATCGCTCCTAGCATCCCTGTCATGATTTTATACGAGATGTCACCTAAAACATATCTGTCGATATAGCTTACTATTAAGTTTAAATTGACTAAATCTAAAGACAACCCAATTAAAAATACGCCAACACACGATGATATTAAAACATAAATTAGAATCGTAATCACGCCCATTATTACCTCCTTTCTATAGAATTAGTATTGTCAAAAATAAACAATAGACAATACACAAACGAAAAATTGTATATTGTAATTTTTAGATTATTCTTCCTTTTCTAAAAACTTATCTATAAATCCCGTATGATAATTACCTCTTCTAAAATCGGAATCAGCTATTATCTCTTCACAAAAAGAAGCTGTTGTCTTTATCGGTTCTATCATAAATTCACCCAACGCTCGCTCCATGCAATTTAATGCTTCATTACGATCTTTGCCTTTCGTTATCACTTTCGCGATCAAAGAATCATAATATGGAGGGATACGATACCCGGCATAGATATGAGTATCAACCCTTACATTATACCCGCCGGGAACATAACAAAAATCTATATGTCCAGGACAAGGGAGAAATCCATTACGAGGATCTTCGGCGTTAATCCGACATTCTATCGCCGCGCCCTCAATGTGAACATCGTCTTGTTTTATGCTAAGTTTTTCTCCCGCGGCAAGAAGAATCTGAAGCTTAACTAAATCAATCCCAGTTACTTCTTCTGTTATGGTATGTTCAACTTGAATCCTAGTATTCATTTCCATAAAATAAAAATTACCATCATTATCCAGAAGAAATTCTACCGTTCCTACACTGTTAAAATTTATTAATTTAGCACCTCTAACTGCCAGTTCCCCTAATTTCTTTCGTAACCGACTATCAACTACTGGCGAAGGCGTCTCTTCAATAATCTTCTGATGCCGTCGTTGAATACTGCAATCTCTTTCCCCTAAATAAATAATATTGCCATACTTATCCGCCGCGATTTGAACTTCAACATGCCGAGGATTTTCTATCAATCTCTCTATGTAAACTTCGGAATCACCAAAAGCAAGTTTAGCTTCCGACTGAGCAGTAATAAGAGCGCTTATCAACCTTACGTCACTATGACATATTCTCATTCCCTTACCGCCGCCGCCAGCTTTCGCTTTCAAAATAAGCGGATATCCCATTTTTTTTGCTAACACAAGAGCATCTTCGCGAGAAACAACACTACCTTTACTCCCCGGAATTAAGGGTACCCCTGCTTTGTGCATCGTATCTTTTGCTTTCACTTTATCACCCATAAGCCGAATATTTTCAGCAGTAGGACCTATAAACCGTATTCCGCAAGAATCACATACTTCAGCAAAATAAGCATTCTCGGCTAAAAACCCATACCCTGGATGTATCGCGTCACTATCCGTAATCTCTGCCGCGCTCATAATACTAGAAATATTAAGATAACTATCCGCTGATGCCGCTTTACCTATGCAAATAGCTTCATCGGCAAATTCTAAATGTAACGAATTCTTATCAGCCTCTGAATACACCGCGACGGTTTTTATGCCTAACTCCCGACAAGCGCGTATTACTCTTACGGCAATTTCACCTCTATTTGCTATCAAAACTTTCGAAAACATATAGCCTCCTACTAAAAACTCTAATTTCTAAACACTAACCTCTAAATAAATCTAAAATATCAAATCATAAACTCAAAACGTTGATAAATACTCTACTTTATTTTAAATTATATTATTTTAAGTTTTGTATTTTGGTCATTTGAGTTTATTTAGAGTTTCGGATTTAGCGTTTAGGATTTCTGTATCCTACACTGGTTCGATAAAAAATAACGGTTGACCAAATTCAACTGAATCGCCATTCTCTACTGCGATTTTAACAACCCTGCCCCCTACTTCTGCTTTAATCTCATTCATTAACTTCATTGCTTCAACAATACATACAACATCGCCTGGCTTTATTACTTCGCCTACCTCCATATAAGGTTTTACTCCCGGCGCCGGCGAACGATAAAACGTTCCAACCATAGGTGACTTTATTTCTATTAAGTTATCTTGCTTTTTCTCTCCTCCCGCCGATAGGTTGAGAACCGCATCTAAAGTCGGAGCAGAAATAAACGCTGGTTGCTGTCCCATACCTGCCTTCTTCAACTTTATGCGCTTTCCTTCTTCCTCAATTTCCAATTCGCAAAGGTTATTTTCTTCCATAAACGCGATAAACTCTTTTAATTTTTCTATCTCCATACTTCCTCCATCTTTACCCCGTTAGAGAAAGCCACCGACTTTAGTCGGTGGTTATTGCCGTATAAAACTGCCGGTGGTTTAAAGCCCCCATCAGCGCATACCGTTAGAGACCAAAATTCTCTAACGGGGTTTACTTCTGTTACGTAAAGTTATCGAGATCTTCCCAAATATTTTCTTGTCCTAGTATCTATCTTAATCAGTTCACCGGTATTTATAAACAAAGGAACACCTATCACCACCCCGGTCTCTAATTTAGCGTCTTTAATTCCTGACTTTACAGTATCACCTCTAAACCCCGGTGAAGTTTCGATTACCTTTAATTCAACTGAAGTCGGCAAATCTAAATCTATTAATTTATGATCAAAAAATAAACCTATGATTTCTAAATTATCCTTAAGCCATACATTATTATCACCAACTTGGGAATCGTCTAAACTAAGATCTTCATAAGTTTCTAAATCAAGAAAATGATAAAAATGTCCCGACTGATATAAATACTGTAATTTCTTTTTTTCGATAAACGCTTCTTGGACATTATCGGAATCACGTAAGGTACACTCCCGTATCTGAGAATTCTTTAAATCTTTAAGTTTTACACGACAAAATGCCGCGCCCCGTCCTAATTTAGCATGTTCACAAGTTAATACAGCATAAAGATTAGAATTATATACAATCGCCATCGAGGGTCTTATATTACCAATCGGCATTCCCACTTAACACCTCAGCTTTGTTTTTCTTAACAAGAACCATATCTTCAATACGTACCCCAAACTTATTAGGAAGATAAATTGCCGGCTCTACCGTCAAAACCATACCTTCCTTCAACACATCTTCATTTCTCGCGCACAGATAAGGTCGTTCATGAACAGCCAACCCCACCCCATGACCTAACCCATGACCAAAATACTGACTAAATCCTTTTCTAGCTATAAATTCCCGAGCCGCGCTATCTACTTCCTTCGCCATTACCCCATCTCTTATTTTCCTTATCCCCACGTCTCTAGCACCTTTTAATATATCATAGATTTTACTAAATAAAACGGGCATTTTACTCCAAAAAAATACCCTTGTCAAGTCAGCGCAATATCCACAATATTTTGAGCCTAAATCAATTAGAACAAATTTGCTCTCCATTTTCATCTCTACCGCTAAATGATGTGGATGAGCACTATTCTTACCCGAAGCAACAATAGTATCAAAAGCTATACTGTTATCTCCTTTCTGCCTTAAAAACCTATCAATTTCAATACTTAAATCCTTCTCCGTCATTTTATCATCGTAAATTTCAGAAATAAACTCAAACGCTTCCTCACTAATCTTAATAGATTTCTTTATCATAGAAATCTCATGAAGATTCTTTATTGCCCTTAAATCTTCAACTAAATCTACAGTTTCTAAAAAATCTATTCCCAAAGAAGCCAAATCACCCTTGATTTTCTTATATTCTAAAAAAGGCAAAAGTTTCGCTTCAAACCCAACTTTTTTCAATTTTAGTTTCTTAATATATACTTTAACCCTATCAAAAATATCATTATTAGCCACGACTTTCCAGCATTTACAAAGTCTAGCTTCTTTCTCATATAAAAAGCTCGTAAAATAAAATAACTCTTCTTCGCCAGTGACTAAAAGATATCCCGAAGCAAGCCTGAACCCGGTAAGATAAGTTATATTTATAGGATCGGAAATAAGAATAGCATCTAAATCTCTTTTTTTTACGGCCCCACTACATTTGGAAATATTTTTTTTCACAGGATTGGAAGGTTTAACTAGATTTTTTTTTAAGAAACTCGCCTTGTAAAAAAATAATCGCGGCATCTAAAGCTAATAGATAACTGGTTTTACCAAATCCACTAATAACGCCTAAAACGACATCAGAAACTAAAGACTTCTTACGAAAATCTTCTCTTTTATAAACATTTGATAAATGAACCTCTATTGCAGCCGCATCTACCCCCAATAAAGCATCTCGTATCGCGACAGAAGTATGAGTATATGCCGCGGGATTCATTATTAAAAAGTCATATTGAGTATTAGTAATCTCTTCTACAATTTCTCCTTCTGAGTTAGATTGAATAATCCTTATAGCTACGTTTTTTTTCGCCGCTTTCGCCCTCAATTCTTTATTTATTTGAGCCAGCGTGTCCCCGCCATAAATCCCCGGTTCACGCTTTCCTAAAAGATGTAAATTAGGACCATGAATTACCAAAATTTTGTGCTTTTTACGTTTATTCATCTACACCCGCCTCAGAAACCAACATTATAGGAATCCCATCTTTTATGAGATATTTCCGATTACATTTAACACATACTATTTTATCAACGACATGCTCAACATCAGTTTTACATACTGAACACGCCAATATTTTTAAAAGTTCTGAAGATATCATTTTTTTTCTTTATCCTCTACATACATCATTCTTAAATTAAATAAAGAATCATCTAATAAAGTTTGTTCTTCAGGCGTTAAGTTACCCTTAGTTTTCTCTTTAATTATGCCTAGTGTATCAATAAGAAACCTTGACTGTTCTTTACTCTCTTCTTTTTTTCCCGTAACAGGATTTTCAATTCTCCCCAAAGCAATCATTGCCTGCATGCTTATAGAAGATAGAAAAATTGTAAATGTCGGCTGATGATATGGCTCTTTTTTTTCCTGAGCATGATCTTTTTCCTTTTCTACTTGAGATTTCCAATTATCATCTACCTTCTTTCTAATTTCTTCATTCATGATGCTTCCCCTTTCTTTTTTAATTTACTATGAACTGTATTAGTTCGTAGTACGCTTCGCTGGGAGTTCGTAGTTCATAGAAAAATAGTGAAATTACTCCCCCGACTAAAGTCGGGGGCTTCTTTTATTTCCATAATTTCATCTGGTTTTCCACCATATCCTCACGTTGATTTTGTATATATTTTTTGATTGTTTCTTCATCTATTCCAACGCTACTGACAAAATA
>JAHISK010000037.1 GCA_018818105.1 Candidatus Omnitrophota bacterium
ACACTCCTTAAATTCTTTGCCGATGCCTGAGTCTATCACTATACCGCTGCCAATACCCATTTCCCCTTTTTTTGTCCTATTGTCTATCAGCGCTGTCCTTATCGCTACGTTAAAAACAGCCTTGCCGTCAGGAGCGAAAAATCCCACACTGCCGGTATAAACGCGGCGCGGCTCGTTCTCCAAAGCATTGATTATTTTCATAGTGTTTATCTTTGGCGCTCCGGTAACAGAGCCTGACGGGAATATCGCCTTGAATAGTTCCAAAAAGGTAATGTTTTTCCTGAGCCTGCTCTTTATGACGGATATCATCTGTATAAGGGTCTCATATTTTTCTGTTTCAAAGAGCGTCTCTGTCCTGACACTGCCCGGTTCCGAGATCCTGCCCAGGTCATTTCTAAGCAGGTCAACTATCATCACATTCTCGCTTCTGTCCTTGAGGCTTTTTTTCAATCTATCCATATTGACCGCGTCTTCCCCGGCGCTCCTGCCGCGGTCAATAGTCCCTTTCATTGGCTTTACTTCTATGCAGCGTCCATTCTTCCTAAAAAATAATTCAGGGGACATGGAGAGGATCGAATGGTCAGGTGTTTTTACGAGCCCGGCGTAGGAAACGCTCTGCCTGGCCTTAAGGGCTTCATAAAATCCGAATAAAGAGCCCGCGAAATCAAACTTATATTTGAACGTATAATTTACCTGGTAAGTCTCTCCTCTTTTTATGAGGTCTTTGACTTTTTTTATATCCCCAAAATATTTACTCTTAGAAATATCAGGGCGTAGGTTTTTGACACTATAAGGCCCGGACCTATATCCCGGGAGATCATTTTTTTCTTTATGCGTAAAGACAACGGGTTTCTTATAAATACCGAACCAAAGAAGCGGAAAATCCGGGTCAAGCCTCAAATCTTTCAGGCTTTCCTCAAAAGAAAATCCCGCTTCATAAGAAATAAACCCCGCGGCATAATAACCTTTGTTTATATAGTCTTCGAGCCGCAAAAATGCCATACTGACATCTTCCAGGTTATAGCATGAAATTATCGCCGAAGGCCCATAAAACAAATAAGAATGACTATTATTCCCGTCAAACCTATTGGTTTCAAGAAAAACAAAATTATCCTTAGGAATTTTAGGCATTTTGGTTATATGGTAAATCTTCACGAAATCTTGTCGTAACAATTCCATTCTTGCGCCCATTGCTACGAAGCCGTGCACGAAAGTAGCACGGCGAAGTAGAATGGCGGAGGAGGAAGGATTCTATTGAGCGTGTTTTCCTAACTCACCATCAATAAATATGTTACAACTTAACTCTTTTATTGTCAAGAAATTACGATTCTATGCAGTTCACTTTAGTTCACTCTATTTTCTTCTATTTTCGCTTTGGATGGGCACCGTTTGGGCACCAAATTAAGAACCTGTACGTAATTCTTTTTGTGGTAATCTAAAAGAATTCAATCTCGGCTTTACTGAGATAACAGGTATTTCTATTTTTTTAATCCTTTGGTTGCCCAACTCGCCTTTTAATGCACGCTCTCCTGCATCTGTTCCGAAATAATACCCATACTTTAAACGATAATCCATCCTACCAATAGGCCTATGCAGAATTGCATGATAATAATGATGATGAACTCCATAAACAGTTGCTATAAATAAGGCATCTGATCCATTATCAATTTCAACTATATCACCAATATTAATGGGGTAACCTATCTGTTTCGGTTCGCGTTCAAAATCTACTAAATCAGCCACAATTTCTTGATTAGTTAATTCAATAAATCTAGAATTCTCCCCACCGAGGTCATAATCAATAGGTCCTTTGAATGGAGCTCCTATCGTTATTGCTTTGAGCTTTGGATTTTGTCCAGTCAACTCTTCTAATATAACCGTTCTCTCAATCCTGTTTCCGATTCTTATAAAAACAATCTCGCCTGTTCTGAGTTGATTTGCCAAATATAGCCTTTCCAACAAAGGCCTGATTTTCCAAATATCCTCATCTGGAATAGTGCCCACAGAAACTGTCGTTGCTTGAGTTATAGCTAATAATTCTGAAGCGAACGATTTTTTAGAGGTAATATCTAACAATCTATCTATTTCATTCATTGATAAATGCACGGATCTTTCTGCTAAAAATTTAACGATTAAATCATTTTCGCTCATTGCATCACTCAGCCTTAAAGCCCTTTCTTTAAGCCTGCTAACCGATTCTTCCATAATTACACTGTTATCTTTTTGATATTGCGGAGTAACAGATGCCCACAGATCCATCCATCTTGAATCTTTCATATCTGCACCAAAATCCTCTGGCATAATTTTAAAATCTTTTTTGAGTTTTTTCCCTATTATGTCCGCCAAATGCTTAAAAACATCTTCAGCATTCTTCTCATCCCCTCTATTATGATCCGGGTGAACCTCTGATGCCATCTTGCGAAATACTCTTTTAAGTTCCTCTTCTGAAAACGCAGCTGTGATAAGCATTTCATAGTCATGCTGAAGGGCTTCCCAGTTTTTCTTTTCTTCTTCTAATTTATACTTATATGCATACATAATCTTTCTATTTTTGATATCATCTATAACTTCCGCTATTTCCAAATTTGGAAGATCACAGGTTAAATCTACACAATCATTAACCCCGATTGATCTAAATTCATTTATTATGCGGGCCTTCGCCTTATCTCTAGCTTCTTGGCCACTTAGATCATTCTTGTTTTCAGTGTAAAACCCACCGCCGAATAAATACAAACGATGTGAATACGAGGCAAATTCTTTTCTATTTCGAGTTTCTTCTAAAAATTCAAAGAATTTATCGTTTATTTTTCTTTCTATGCCCTCCCGTTTAGACATATCTCCGCTTCCACTAATAATGTACGCATAATGTCCTAAACAATCTTCTGGCTGTTTTTGCTGTTTTACGTTTACTAAAATACAAATAAAACAAGAAGTAACGGCCGTACTTAACCATTTTTTTGACCATTTATAACTATTAGGAAGTATTCTGTGTTCAACAAGACTATCACCTTTATGTTGTTTCATAAATAATGAGATTCCATCCATTGAAACCTTTTCAATATTCACAGCTATTGACTTACTAGAAAGTCTGCCCAAAGCGGCTTTTTTTCTGTCAACTCCTACCATTGGAACCCTAAGATTAAAAGCATAGCTAATATCTTGATAAGAAAACAAGCCAATCAAAATAAATATTAAAGTTATATTAATTATTTTAGTTATTTTTCTCATATATTTAATCTCTTTAAAAAGTATTGGATATCAGTAGACATAAAAAAGCCATCTTTCCCATGACCTTATCTTATACTTATTAAGGTAGATTTTATCAAATTACAGGCTAAAAGTCAATGAAAACCATGATTAAATAGAGGGACATCTTTCTTAATACTTTACTCGCTCCATCTTCTTAAATATCCCGATAGCCTTCTTCTCTTTGTATCCTTGCTACCTTTTGGCGTACCAAGTGTCTTACCCTGCCTTAAAGCCCTTTGTAACCCAGATTTAGTTCTTGCTACTATCATTTCTCGCTCATACTGTTATGCGACAATTATAATTACCGGTTGACGACAATTATTCTTTCCGATTAATTGTAAACCATTGTACACTATTTACGTCTAACTAAAGGAGGCGTAAATGGTGACAGATCAACAGGTAAGGAGATTGTTTATGTTTAAG
>JAHISK010000157.1 GCA_018818105.1 Candidatus Omnitrophota bacterium
CCAATCGGAATAAACAAAACATCAATATCGTCTGGAACTCGTTGTTTTATATACTCTGCATCCATTGCATAATTCCAACCTATTCCTACAATCCTACCATCATTTATAGTATTATGCACAACACCATCCTCTAGCAAAGTTACATTTGGATGATTCGCCAATACTCCTATCGGCTGCTTGTTTATACTTGCTAATCTACCTGCTGATAAATCATGGTTGCCTGGCAATATATACCAGTCTAGCTCTGACTCATAAAAGAATCTCATCCACCTATTAACTAACAGATGAGAGTTTTTTCCTGCTTGTGGATTGTGAAATAAATCTCCTGTTATTACTCCAAAATCTACACTATTCTCATGACCTATTCTTACTGCCTGATCCATCTTATCGAATATGTCATCATTGTATGAAGCTGTTCGGTACCTTGGTGGTTTATCTGAAGTATGTGGATCATTTATTACCAGAATACTCATTCTACCCTCCTTAATAGTTAATCATGCCTATTAGTTGCCTCACTCTAACTAATTCTACTGCCCCTTAAGTACACTACTTAACTTGCCCTTCAAACTAGTAACTATTCGCTCCACCATCTTCTTTCCAATACCTGGAACTGTAGTCAATACATCAGTATCACCCTTATCTATTGCCAAAATAACTTGTTCTACACTTAGCACTGATAACATAGCTAAAGCCAATCTTGGGCCTAGCCCAGAAACACTAATCAAAACTTTAAATAGCTTCAGCTCCTCTATAGAAAAGAATCCATACAGAATTACACTATCTTCCTTCAATACAAGATGTGTATTCAAGTATATCTGCATGCCTATTGTAGACAAATTACTCAAAGTTCGAATAGACATGAATACCTGATAGCCCACTCCGTTAACATTAATAACTGCCGAATTACTTCCCCATGATTCAAGCGTACCATGCAGACTAGCTATCATTCTCACCCTCTGTTTTGACTTCAATATCCTCTGTCCAATCAATGAATGCTGGCATTATTAATCCTGTAACATCTCCTCCCGCTGCCACTATCTTAACCGGCTTCGACTTATCATAAAAATAAAATTTAATTAAGTCTTCTCCTTTGTCTAAGCATTTTAACATATTTAGCAATTCTCCCCTAGACAATGCTATCTTAAATACCGGATCTCCTGTTGGATATAATTTGCTAGTTTCTGGAAAAGAACCTTCTATTGGATTAATAATAGTAATTTCCTGACCGATGGCTTTTATGCCTTCCTCAATTTCTACATAAACTACACCCCCTAATGCTTTGGAATCTCTATGCTTAGCCAAATCATCAATGTCCAACAAGACATCTTCTCCTGTATAATCTACCTTGCGCTCCATTAAAATGAAGCTATTTGCTGCCTCTATCGCTCCATCTTTAACATGCACACAATGGAGTGCTGGTCTTGTCATATCTTTAGCCGCTGCATTAACTATGAGTCTATCTACTCTATTCAACTTAAGTTCCATATTTACTCCTTTAACTATTAAAATGACCTTCCTCTAATTCACTACCACATACCGGACATATATCTATCTTTGCTAATTCTGACTGCAACTTATTTATGGTTTCATCATACTCAAGCATAGTATTCCTAATACTATTAATGCTTGCCACCTTTTGGCATAGTATAGCTACCTCCTCATTAATTTCATTAAGCTGTCCTACTTGCTTCATTATCTCATCATACTGCATTTCAGATTTTGAAAACGCCTGCTTAACCACTGCCCAATGCCCACCGACTTTAATTTTATGATCTATAGTATCTATTGCCGATGACATCATTGCTATATCACTATCCATAGCAATGACTAAATCTATATTCTGCCCAATTGAATCCAGTGCCTTCTTATGAACTGGTAGATCTGCATAATCTCTAATTCTAGCCTTTACCGACTCTATATCAGCACTCTTCTGAACTAATGCCCTCTTTGACTGTTGCTCTACCCGCCTAGCTTCCTGAATAGAAAGATACAATATATTTATGCCTGACAATTCTCCTAACAACCTAGCCTTAAGTGCTGGAGTTTCAGTTATAAGAAATGGAGCATCAAACTGGCCGTGTATATTTATATCTATTTTATCAGTCCCAATTGATATTTCACCCATTCTCAAAGTTTCTTGCACTTCATCTGGAACTGTCCTTCCAGTCTTAACGAACTCAACTACATTACCACTTACATCTTTAACCTTATAGGTTGCACTATCACTCTTAATCCAAGCTACTGTAGAATTATCCTCAAAAGTTAATGCTACCGCTGCCTGCTTCGCCCCATGACTAATAAAATCCTGCCCTGTACGATTAATCAATACTGACTTTATTGCCCTGATTACTGCCGACTTACCCACATCACTTGAACCAACTATAACTGTAAACTTCCCTGGCTCTAATGTTACATCTTTAAGTGACTGGTAATTTTTTATTCTAATCTGTTTTATCATAATTCCTCACTTGAATGGTTGGCTGATAGTAGTTATTGGCAATAAGCCATTATCCTACCACCAGCCAGAAACCATCCAAATATTCCGAACTGTAGTACCACAATAGCCAGTTTGACCACTGACCACTACAAATAACGGCTAGTTAAGAAGTGCCCTATGGCACATTTCACAAAACTGTGGATGCGCTGACATTGACCCACCAACTTGCATCAAACGGTGTGACAATACCGGATTTTCTAAGACATCCTCAGAGTTACTTGCTACATCTGTAACAATACTATAAAGGTCATATAGAGAAGTCACTCTACCATCAATTACCTTGCTGCGAATTTCTTCTCTAATACTCATTGGCACTCCAAACTCAATAAAGAAACTTTCCA
>JAHISK010000007.1 GCA_018818105.1 Candidatus Omnitrophota bacterium
CGTTAAGGATAAACAAATGCCGGGCGCGTGGGCTTTTCTTTTTTTAGGATTAGGTGGTTGGTTTATTTTACTTTTAGGAGGGTTGCGCAATGCTGTAATAGCGGCTGCTGTCGCGGGGCCGGTATGGGGTGGTTTAGGGATAATATACAAAAAGTTTAGAGATTGGCGCCAGGGAGTAGAAACTATTCAGTATGAGCGTATGGCGCGGGAATTATTTTCAAAAGAAGACAAAACTGCCGCGTCAATATACAGTGAGTTTCCTGTTGATAGCGGTAAAGCTTTCTTCAGAGGAGAAGATAATTGTCAGAATCTTTTGTTGATAATATCAGGTGCTGCCGCGGTAATAATAGGTGTTTTTATGAATGTGTTGCTCGGGGGGATAATTATTGGTGGAGTGACAGCTGTTGTTTTGTTAGAAAAAATAGTGAGAGAATCCAGGGATATTGAGAAAGAAAGGACAATTATTGTTTCTAGGGATGAAGAAGGAATAGCCGCTGTTTCTAAGGTGCAAGAAGCAAAGAAGGTGGTAGTTAAGCGTTCAACTAAGGAGGAGTTGAAGGTTAGAATAACTGGATATATAGAATCAATTGATGATCCCGAAGCAATATCGTATTTGTTGAAAGTTTTGTCTGAAGTGGAACAGCGGTTGTTAGCGGAAGGTAATAAAAATAAAATAAAGGCGATAAATAAACGAAACAAGAGACCGGGCGTGTTGAGTAGTGAACGGAAGTATATTTATCGAATTATTCCCCAGGAAATATATACGCGTAAGGGAATTGGGTTTTTATTAGGGTTGGTTGAATTTGCTAAAGAACTAACAGAATTTTGGGAGGCCGCTTTATTAAGTGTAAGGACGATAGCTCTTGATGAGTTATCCGCGGCAGAATTTATTTCGGATACGGCGCCATTTCGATTGCATAAAGATCCTGAAATTAAGGCTAAAGAAGAAGAAGTTAGGGGGAGGTTAGACGCGAAGAGAATGGAAGAGCAGGGCGATGATTTTGCTCCATTGCAGTTTAGCCGGCCAGCGCATATACAAGGCAGAGTAATTCTTTTTTTTGTTGGTGTATTAGCGATAGTGTTAGGTTTGTATACTAGGAACATTTGGGTGGGATTCGGTTTGTTTTTTCTTGGGTTTATTCTCTGTTTGCCAATGCTTTTTGAAGAACCGAATTCGTCACCAGGAATGTTAATACCTCAAGACGATGATAGTGAGATATTTCTAGAGAAAGAAGATGATAGTCCTACTCAAACTGATACGGAAAATTTACCGTTAGCCGTGTCTAATTCGATGGGACATGAAAAGATAAAAGCAGATCGAATAGCGGCCAATGTTTTTCGCGGCCGGGACGTAAGTGTAAAGTTTAAATTGTTTTTTTCTGTATTTCTTTTAGTCGCGACGGGATTCTTTGTAATGTTAGGGTTAGTATGGATGGGGGTATGGTTTTGCGGGATAGTGGTTTTTGGCGTTTTGTGTATAGTCGGTGTTGGTAGTGAAATAAAGAGAAGACACAACTATGAAAACATGAATGGTTTTGAAGAATATTCGAATAAACGCTGGGAAAAATTAGCTATCGCGGTTACTTCTTGGGTTATTGGGTTTGGTTTATTGATAGGGTTTTCATTCTTTTATGGTGTACCAGGCGTTATATTAATTCCTGTTGTTACTTTGGGTTCAGCCGCTGTTCTTTTCGGGATTCATAAGTTAGATCTTTTCGCGGGGTTTAAGAATAAGCAGACGAAAAAGGAAAAAATAGGTTTAAACAAAAAAATTAACAAGGTTTTTATCCGAATATTAACTTATTCTATTGTCGGTGGAATAGTTGGGTGGGCTGTAAATAGTTTTTTAGTTATGATTGTTAATTTATGTTTAGAGATATTAAAAGGAAGAAAACCTCAGAGTGGGCAGAGAGAATTAGAGTTGGAAGTGTTTCCATGTGCCGTGGGGATGGTTTTGGAAGGAGAGAAAGCAGCGTTAAATGGTCATGTGAGTGCAGTTATGGATAAAAAGATAAATAATAGTTCTCCAGTAGAAGCGTTCAAAATAATATTAACCATATTTTCCAGCCTGGTTGATAGTGATGGTGAGCCGTTTGGAGAAGAAGATAGTGAATCGAATTTGCGCCGGGATGAACAAAGCCAAGGGCCAACTTTAAGCTCTTCGCCTATTTTGAATGAATCGTTTCGGAATATTAGCTCGCCAATTCAGCGGAAGGTTATTAGGTTTTTGTATCATTTTGCTATCATTGTCGCGAGTGTTTTCTGTCTTCGCGTGGAAGGTTTTTCTATCTATGGGCAAGATAAATTAAGGCTTTTAATAGTTCTGCTATGGAGCGGATCTGGCTTTATCGTTGGGGTAATGGGCTCTTATTGTAAGATTGGAGATGAACTTGGTTTTATATCTCAGTGGATTAACGATAGCGTTTTAAATTTTATAGTAAAAAAACAATTTGGATTTAACTATGGTTTTCGTCGGGAAAAACTTAAATCCGGGCTTGTATGGATATCTACTCTAATGATATTCGGAGCAATAATAGTAGCTCTAGAGAGAGCTTATGGTTTAGAAGAATATACAGATCTAGATTATTTAGTGTTTTTCATCGCTCCCCAGCTTGGTGTGATTGTTGGCAGTGGAATAAATAGGTTGGTTTTAGCGATGTTTCAGAGAAACAAAAGCTCTTCGCCTATTCTTTGCCGGTTGAGGAATTCGCGTGATAAGACGATAGAAAAAATTGATATTCCGTTCGCCTGTCTTCCTTTTTTTGAGCTGCAAATAATTGTTTTCGCGATTGTTGTGTGTAAATATTTAGTTCCAGCGTTTTTTTGTATGTTTATCATTAGTAGAAACGCGACTTATCTGTTAAAGGATTGGAAAGTTTGGTTGTTATATATTTTTCTTAAATCTATGATTTCCTGCGTATGGCTTAATTTTATGGCGCATAGGTTGGCTAATATAATTAGCGATCATTTTAACGGTACGCGAGGTTTTATAACTTTATGTATTAATAGCGCGGATAAAAATACTTTTCATGAATATTTAAAAAAGCTAAAAGTTTATAAGCAGCTTAAGGCAAGCGGCGTTTTTAATCGTTTTCAGAGGTTATATTTTTATAGGATTTTGAAAGATAAATGTTCTTATGAAAGAATAAACAAACTTTGGATTTATAAATTTTTTAGCCGGTTACAGCAAAGTAAGTATGATCAGCTTAAGGAGGGCAAACATTTAGAATGGGAATGGGTTTCTATCAGTTGGCGCGCCTCGGTTACTCTGCGCGTGTCTGCTTCGTTTCCTCTTCGACTCGCCGCGGCGGTTTTTTATGTTCAATCACAGTGGATTGGCCCGTTATTTGAGAAACATAAAATAATTAAAGTTAGGTCTAAACCAGTAAGATTTAATAAGTTGCTTGGGCCTGCTCATAGCGCGTCCAGGATTATTAAAAGAAGTATATTAGGAGATAAGGTTTCTTCGCCGGTTGTTGACATTGGGGGATCTTCTCCTATTGGGTTAAATAGCGTTATTTTTAAAGAAGATTGTTACGTCGTTTTTAAATACGGCGCGGCAGTTATCCGAATTCATGAAGATTTGCTGGATTTATTTCATTGCGTGATGAAGCCAATATCTTTTGATGTTGTTCCTGAAGCGTTTTTTCTGATACTAGGAGACAGTGCTTTTTATAATAAGTCTCCGCCGCGGACCGCCTCAGAATATAAAGCGTATATTACTAGAGCCAAATATTTTGAAAACATTAGAGGGGCTTCTTGTGATGCTGCCATATTTTGGGAGAGAGATAGAAAGATAACTACGCTTCCTTTTTCAGTGTTAATGCCGCGTCATGGTATAAATCTGTATAATTGTTTTAGTATAGGAAATTATCTAAGAAGCCGCGGCTTGTCTTGGCAAGATTTTATTTCAGAACAGCCTATCCCAGTGTTGTCGCTAGGAAATTCAAATAGGTGGTTAGTTTTAAACGGAGTTCATCGCCGATTTTTTTCTAGCTTTATGGATAAAGAAGTCCCGGTCATAAGATATAAAGTTAGACGAGAAGAAAGAACAGAACCGTTATGGACTAGTTTAACTATGTGTTCTAATGATAAAAAAGATGCGCATCTTAATTATCAAGAGCAGGTAAAGAAGATGATATATGCTTTGGCTGAAATAGGTGATAGGCATCCAACGTTGATAAGAACTAATAGTTATAGAGAGGAGGTTATTTTAGGAATGTCTGATTTGGCTATGTCAGATTCTTCTCAACTTGATTATTTAACAGCGCTTTTAGTCGTAATGGCAGGAACAAGAGGCGGGATGTGTTGCGTTAATGCAAATGCTGTAGCTTTAGGATTAGTTAAGTATTTCGTCAAGAAATTTAAGCAGGGCAGTTCTCCTGTAGATAATTATTGCAAGGAAAGGGAGTTGTTGAATTTATTTTTGGCGGCAGATATTCAAGGTGGGTGGGTTTTTCCAGAAAGTTTTACCGCGCATGATATTCGAGAATGCGGTAGTCATTTTTATCAAGAAACAAGATTTCTATGGTTTTGTCATCCCGAAGCTTTAGGGGCAGATGTTTTTATTCAAAAATATGGTGGAGAAAAAAAATATCAAAGGTATAAAACCGCGTTCTATGAGCTTCTTAAGAAACAAGATAATAGAGTTCGAGTATTGTTTCTTGAGTATGATAAGGAGCGTAAATATGAAGATTACGCGTTACGGATACTCAAGAAAATTAAAGAATTAGATTGTCCGCCTATATTTATTGTTTTAACGCGGAAAGATTCGCCGTGTCCGTTAGCTGGATGGGAAAAAGTGGGGCCTTATTTTAGCGCTTTTAGTATAACGGACGTAGTTATAGCCGGGCAGGAAATTGTTTATACGGTACAGGATATTGGTAAGTTTGACGTGCGGCATAAAAGTCTTTTACAGCAGTGGGGCAATACTCCAGGAGCCGCGTCGCGGATTAGCGATGTTTCTTTATGGATAAATCACACGATGGAAGTTAGCCGTATCTTAGATATGAAGGTGGGTAAGGATAAGATGATTGGGCTCATTTTTGGGTGTGTTTTTGATTTGTTGGGAATCGCGATAAAGAATTTAGGGTTGAAAGTTTCTTTAGATATTGACGCTACTTTTGGCCGTAGAGTGTCTAATTCTAAAGTTGATAATTGTTGTCGGGGCGGTTTGACGGTTTTGAGAGATACGTATGATTTTTATAATAATTCTTCTCCTGTTATCAGTGAGGATACAGCGTTAGCGCAGATGCTGATTCGATACGTAGGCGATGGACCTAGAGGTATTGCCTATAAAATGATGGGAAATTTATTTGTTAGTTATAGGGACAGTATTTTATCGCAAGATAATAGCCATAATGGCGTGGAAGGAGTAAGCCCGCCGGTTTATACCCGCGGAGTTAATCGCGTACAAAGTTTTTTTGATGTGGCTGGGTCTTGGTTTGAATTTTCGCGTGAAAAAATTATTAGCGAGGCGTTAGTAAATTGGAGAAGCTTTCATTTAGTGCGGTTAAACCCAATTCTGCCTGTAACTTCGGAGGTGATTTCGTTTTTCTTTGGACAAAATAAAAGTGAAAAATATTGGCGCGAGTTAGCGGAGAAGATTGGGTTTAGGCCTTGTAGGGTATGCAATGTTGTAACTAAAATAAACACAAAAGGGGTATCTTTATCCACGTTAGAGATGATTTGCTTAGGGTTAGGAGTTTCTTTTAATGATTTGTGTCTGGAGGCGAAGTTGGATGTCGCGCTTCCGCTGGTTATGTCATTTACACAGCAGGGGCGCGCGGTTATTTCCCTGCAGGAGGAGTCTTTAGAAGAGTATCCTTTTCTTAGAGATTTTAAGATAGAGATAGATCATGTTGTCAGTTGGGAAAATAGCGAAGAAGATAGCGGTATCGTAAAACGGTTTATCGCTGCTGTAAAAAGTATGACCGTTGGTCAAATAGTTGTGATCATAGAAAATTTAAAGATGGACCAGCCGCTTAGAGGTTCTAACGAAATAAGGGACGAAAAGATATTTTTGTGTTATTTGTCGGGTATGAAGAAGGCGGAAATAGCAGGGGGGATTGGCCTGACTAGAGAATGGGTGAGAAAAATAATTGAAAGATGGCAGGAACGCGTGTTACGGCAGATAAGTTCAGAAAAGATATTAGCGGCTAGTCCAGTTGAAATTCAAATAATAAAAAAGTTTTTTTCTCCTTCGATTGTTCCTCAAGATTTTCATTGTGAAGACGTTCATTTTAATTCCGGCGTTTCTCATTGGCCGCTTAACCCTATTTTTGAAAAACTTGCTTATGCCATGGTTATTTCTTCCCGTCCAGATTTGTATGATAAAACAGGCTTATTTAGCGATGTAGGTGTAACACTAACCACAAAAAAAGAATGTCTTTTAACCTCCCGCGGTGAATTATCTGTTATTTCAGGCGCAGTAGCGGGCGAGCGTATGCGTGTGTATATTCATCCAAGTTTTACGAGGCTTTCTAAGATATCGCGGCTAAAACAGCTTTTCCTTATTTTGGTAAGTTACATGATTAACAATAAAAAAGATGAAAAATCAGCGTTGGAGGATACTGATAGTTTTATGGAATCGATTATAAGCTTTAACAGTGGTGTCAATGTTTGCGCGCGAGAGTATTTCCTTGAGGACTTATTGTTTTGCGGAAGATATTTTAGCGAGATAGAAGGGGAGCGGATAACTGTTTCTTATGAGAAAAAGGATAGGGAAAGTGATTTCACAAATTATGCTATACATTGGCAGGCGGATAGTTATCGCCGGTGTACACAACAATGTAAATTATATGTTGATTGTTCTGGAGCGGTCAGCTTAGAACTGCGTGGTCATCAGTATGAAATAATAAGGCGGCAGATGGTGTTATATGAGGCTGTTAGTGGTGTGGGAGATGTATTGTCTATCACTCGGGTAGGTGGGCCCGCGCGAAATCGGAAGAAAATCCATAGAAAAAAGGCGAGTTCTCCTGTTAACCAGCAAAAGGCAAAGGAGGTTATTGGCAGTAGCGAGCAAATTACGATTTGTGGAGAGGGTAGTGATTTTTGGGGGTTAGAAAGGTATCTCTCCGGCGAACTGGTAGCTGGTTTAAAGAAGAAGGGACTGGTGTTAATTGGTAGTATTACACCCTTGAAAGAAAGAGCGTTAAGAGGACGGTTTTTTCTTTTTGATGAGGAATTTGTTTATTTTGAAGGAGGTGGTTATATTACCAAAGATTTATTCCAGTATCTTATTGATTTTCATCCTGATGTTTTAGAGAAGATTTTACGTTGGCATATTGGTTTGGTCGGAGGCGAAGATGATATCACCTTTAGAGAGTGGTTTGGAAAGTTGAGGCAGAGGATTGTAATATTAGAAGATATAACCAGCGCTTTATTGGAGAAAGGGGATATGGATGTATGTGAAAAAGCTGCTAAATGGGAGAGAGAAAGCATTGATAAGAAACAAGTAGAAGTAGTTAAAGGCGCGGTAGATAAGGTAGTATTTGGTAATATAGCGGGTTTTTATGAATTTAGACAAGAGGATAAAACTTTGGTATTACATAAAAGGTTATTTTTAGAGGTAGAAGATATGTGGGTTCGTAAAGTTTTTCTTAGTGAGAGCGTGAATTTTGCTTTAAGGTGCTTGTTTGGTGAAGAAGATGATTTATCTGGAGATAAGGCAGTATTTCATATAATCCGTGCTGACGATTCCGCGGCAATGATTGTTTTTAAAGCGATACAAAAGTTTAAGTTAGAAAGGGAGTGCCAATTTTATTCTCTATTAAGGTTATACACTTTATTGCGGCGGTTTCACCATGAGGTGAAAAACGCTCTTAACGCCGCCAGTTTTCAGTTGGCGTTATTAGGGATGGATGAATTTAGCGTAACGCAATTAAACGACGCTTTTGCTGTGGTAGAAAGAGATGTCGCTGATATTCATAGCGTTACTTCTTCTAAACTTTCTATTGTAGATATGAAAAGTATGGATTTCGGCTCGCTTAAAAAAACTACTTCCAGGTTATATCTGGCTTTGATGACCACTGTACGCGCTTTATCGGCACGCGGAACTAGTTTGACTAGTGACGCACGGAAGTATTTTGATGTTTTATTTGATGAAATAAGTCGGCTTTGGTGGATTGTCAGTTTTCTACAAGCTCAGGTATCCGGCGCTGATGACTATAGCGAGTATATGTATTATCTGCCGGTTGAAATATGTACTTACGTCGCGATCATAACAGAGAGAGTAAAAAATGAGTCTAGCGATTGGAGAGGGATAGAAGTCAAATACGAATTTAGCAAGAACGAAATCTGGGCGAAAGTGGATTATCACGCTTTAGCGGGAGTATTGATAAACATTTTAAGAAACGCTTTTGATTTTGTGGCGAAAGATAAAACTCCAAATAAAGAAAAAAAGATAACGGTCTCGGTATCTTTTGACGAGGGGGAAGTAACTGTAAAAATTATAGATACTGGCCCGGGAATGACAGATGAGGTGCGTCAACGATGTATGCAATACGCTTTTTCTACCCGTAAAGGCAAGGGGGGGTATGGCTTTGGTTTATATATAACGAATAAGACAGTAGCCGCTCATCAGGGACGTATTGGTGTAGAAAGTGAATTAAGAAAAGGTACGGCTTTTAGCGTGGTTCTTCCTCGGCGCGAATTTGATGATTTAGGTATGTATGGATTTAGTGACAGCGTTTTACAGGAGCAATATCAATTAACTAGTGTTATTAGTAGTAGCGAAGAGTGTGCTACCTGTTTAGGTAGTGAAGATGAGAAAGGAAAAATTATAAATTTAGATGGAGTAGCGGGAAGCGGGAAAAGGGCGGCGGTTGAAAAATTAATAACTCAATTAAGAGAGCAAAATCCTCGTGTTGTTATCGCGGGAGATGTTGGCGTTGAAAATTTAGTTGATTGTTCAGAGCCCGCGGATTGGTTTTTTCTTGATTTTGATTGGTTTTTATATTCTCATTTGTTAAGAGATAGTCAGTTAGTGAAGCCGTTTACTCATCCCTATCCCAATATAGATAATGAATTTTTAAGTTTCTTTGCTCGGCAAAGATACGATTCTCTTTTAGCTGAGATTAATGAAGTTCGCGAATTCGGTCGGCGGCAAGTAATAGAAATTGTTAATCCCTATTCGCATTTAACAGGAACACAGCAAGATAGAGTCGTTCGTATTAAAATTGGCCCAGAGACTAATATTTTTAGTCTTGGCTCATTTTCCTTTACACCTCAAGAAGCGGCCTTTTATCAATCGGGGAAAACCCTATTTTTTGATATTAAAAAAGGAGTGGCGTTAGATAACATTTTGCGCGATGAGCGGAAGGGTAAGGTTTATCCTCGACCGTATATTTATTTTTATATGGTTTTAACGCAGGTTCATTGGCCTAGCATGAAAAGGCATATTGGACTTAAAGTGAAAGAAAACTGTTTGCCTAAGATAGTTGTCCGCGCAGTAGGGGGGAGGTATCAAGTGTATCAGTTAATGGCGGTTTCTTCCGCGGTAGATGAGAGCGGATTTAAATTGGTTTCTCCGCGGGGATGGGGTATTTTTAGGACGGATTTTCAAGCTGTAAATATGTGGGAAAAAGTTTATTCCAGCCCGGTTCAGCCGGAGTTATCGTATACGTCGGAAGTGTTGGCGGCGGTTAGAAGGCTTTATTCTAATAAGGGTAAGAATGGCGCGATAATTTTGGCTGTTTTTGAAGATATATTAACTTATCCAGATATTTCATCTGCCCAGCGAGTTAACCACTTACAGACAATATATCCTGAAATAACCTTGGCTAGTTTAAATAATATTTTATCAAAGTCAAAGTTTAATTTAAAAAGAGGGGCTATCCCTATTCTTAATGAGTATTTAATGTTAAATCATAAAGAGGAGTATTGTAAATTATTGCAAAAAATAATGGGTGAAAAAACTGATTTTTTGGAACTGCGGTTTAATATCAAATATAAAAAAATCATTTTACAGGTGTGTAATGAAATGTGGGAAAATAATATTCTTAAAATATCTCCTAAAAGGACTAGTCAGGAGGTTAATGTCGTATTCTATAATAATATTATAGATGTTGGTGAAAAGGATGAATCTATTTTTGGCGTATTAAATAAGCAGTATAAAATTGTAAAAAATACTTTTTATAAAAACAAAAGAAAACTTAATCAAAAAATAGGAAAGTATTTAGAAGAAAAGTATCCGAATGTTTTCAAAGATATTGTTTTAAGTTTACCTTCCGTAGAGTTATTAAGTTCTTTTCTGACGGTTAAATGTTTTGCGGATTTTGCGGAGGAAAGAAATTGGCTAAAAAATATAGTTAAGGATGAAGAAATACCGTGGGATAAGTTTTATGGGTTCCCGGATAATAGCCAGACAGAGGTTGTTTTAGCAGCTTTAAATCCAGATAAGGGCAAAAAAACCAAAGGGAATTCTACCACGGAGTATAGAACAAATCGTATGTATGGATATCCCGCAGTTTGGGTGATTTCTCAACTTAAACCTTTTTATGATGAGATAGGAGCGCCGGGCAATGTAGTTGACTATCAATTTTTAAAATGGATCAGTTGTATTGAAGGGGTTACAGATGAGGCTCAGATTAGTAAAATACGTGATAAATTACCTAAAAATATTAAATTAAAGATAGAATTTTTTAGGCAGGTTTATCTTTGTCTTCTGATTAAAGTAGTTATAGATTTACTTAAGATGAGAATTCTTAATATAGAAACCACGGCAAAAATGATTTGGGTTATAAAAAATCATTGTAATTCTTTTAGGGAAATAAGCAATAAAGTAGGAGAAGCTAATGGCAACGCCTATTGGGGAGTGAATAGCCGCATAGTACCTAAGATTCAAGAGTATATTA
Source organism: Candidatus Omnitrophota bacterium (assembly GCA_018818105.1). GTDB lineage: Bacteria > Omnitrophota > Gorgyraeia > Duberdicusellales > 4484-171 > JAHISK01. The sequence goes on from JAHISK010000007.1 coordinate 10,857, forward strand.
TGAGAAATAGAATTGGAATAGGATGGTATCTTGAATTGGAATTAAATTTTGGTAATGATGTTAGTGGAGGGGGGTCTTTGGATGAAGAGTATGAGATAGCAAAAAGAATTTTAAAACAATCTTTCAATAATCTAGTTGAGATGAAACAGGATTTGGTAAAATTAAATAATTCGGTTAAAGGCGTATTTATCGAAGAAATAAAAAATCCGGTAATGGCGAAGCCGGATGAACCGATGAAGAATAATCCTAAGAAAGAATCGCAGCAGGGTGAAGAGAAGAATCCTAAGAAAGAATCGCAGCAGGGTGAAGAGAAGAATCCTAAGAAAGAATCGTGGCAGGGTGAAGAGAAGAATCCTAAGAAAGAACTGTTGCAGGGTAAAAGCAAAAAGGCTAAACAAGGAAAAACATTGTCGATTATCGCGTTATCTCCGGAAATAGGTGATGTTTTAAGGGATTTTTATTTTAATGGTTCAGAAAGTATAGTTGACGTAATAAATTGTATTTTAGGATTTGATGATATAGATTTAATTAATAATGAAAAGATATTGATTTCTTTAAACAGAATAGAACCGGGATTTGTGTCTACGGCGGAAGTTATCGATGACGTCTATAAAATTTTAGAAAAGGGGGGAATATTAAAAAGTATAAATAAGGATGAAAATGGATTTAGTTATAATATGGGTGATAGCCACAAGATAATAAAATTGCAGAGGGATAGAAACAATAAATTGATGGTAATTGAATCAGATGGGTGGCGCATAGAATTTGATCCGAAAGGTAAAATGAGGAAGGTTTGTTTTTTAGATGATTTTAATATGATAATTAATTTAACTTCAAGGGGTCATTATCGTGATTATGAAATTTTAAGGAGGCGTGATAAGGCGAATAAAAAAGGTAGTGAGTGGTTCTTTGTTGAAAACAGAGGGAATAATTCTTCTTCACCGGCAAGAATTGATTTAAGACAAGTAAATAAAGAAATTATAATCAATTGTCTTATAGCGCTGTTTTTTTTGAGAAGTAAGAATATAGAGGGGATTTGTGAAGTTATGCGATTGTTGAGAGAAGGGTTAGAAGAACAAGAAATTGCTTTGCGGCTTGGTGTAACTCGGGAGGCGGTAAATCTTATGAAAATGACTTTGAGAAAATATATGGAATTACTTTTACGGAATGTCCACATAATAGACTTGGGAGTAGAAGAAGGCTCTGTTCTTCTAGCTCGGGGTTCTTTATGTGCGGATAGCCATGAGACGACGTTAAAAATATTTTTGTTACGTAAAGTAATTCAAAAAAGCGATAGATTAATGTTAATGCCGCATAATTTTATTTTATCATCATCGGTTACTGAAAATAACCTTATTATGGCTGCCTCTCCATGGGAAATTCTTTCTGAAAAATTCATTGGTGTTTTGGAGGATAAGGGTAAAGACAATGATGAAAATGGCCAAAATGTACCGCTTCAGGTTATCATAAAAACTCATCCTGATTTGGAAATTAGAAAAGATTTGATGCTGGAGGAAATCGCTCTGCTCCGCCAGAAAAAGGGACCTTTTTCTAAGCGTTTTAGCTCTCCGGCAAAAATAACTAGCCCGCCGGAACAAGAGATGGCAGATGGGAGATGGCAGATGGCAGATGTTTTTTTCTTTATTTTTAATTCTTCCCGCTTAATTATTTTCGGGGTAACTCATAACTTAAAATCTAAAATTCTCTATGGTTTTCATGCTGGGGGCTATGGTCTAGGGATTATCGCTTTTTCTGTTGCTTCTTTGGTTGAAAGTTCGGGATATAGCAGCCCTGTTAAGCCGACAACAGTGCCGGATATTGTTGGACAGCCGGGATTAGTCTTTAGGCGTCAGTTTTTAGTCGTTAGTTCGAATGTGAATTCTTTTAATAAAGTTCCAGAAAAAATAAGATTTAGGCAGCAACCGTTAAAAAATTTAGCAGTAGTTGATTTTTTTGGTACGTTTAATTGTCCTTTGCGCTGTAGTCATTTTATTAATATTAAGGATCCCTTAACATATTTTTTGCTAACCGAGGAGTATCTATCAGATATCATTATAGAGATGGCCAGTCCTTTTGTGCCAGATATACGGAGCCAGTTAGTTGGTCTTTATTCAGAAGCCGCTAAGTTAAAAGTTATATTAGAGGATAGCGATTTGCGGTTGTATCTTGAGAAAAGGATTTTTTCTTATTTAGTTTATTCGGGAGAAATCATTAATGAGGGAGGAGAATATTCAGATGAGATTAATATCACCCCAGTAGGCGCTGATTATTTCAAAGAAAACAGGTTGAAAATTGCATTAGACGGCAGCTCTTCGCCGGTTAATATCGCGGGGAGAGTATATAAGTTGCGGGAAGATGCAGGAAAATGTTTTGTGGATGATTTGAGTCCGGAAGAACTGGGTGCTCATAAAACTTCCTCTCCGGTAAGCATGGAAGATATAGCAAAGTATAATAATCGAATAGCCGTGAATCGGGAAAACATTGTGAGTTTTTTGATTAACGTATTTATATTTAGTTTTATTATTTGTGTCATTTTATTGTTTTTGCCAATACCTTTTTATAAGATAGCCGCCTCGGGAATATTAATGAATTTTATGGCTTGGGGAATAGTTCTATCAATTGTTTTTGTTGAGGTGTTTTATGATGGCGGGATGATGGCAGTGAAATATTTAAAGCAGTCACGCTTTTCCGCGCGTTTTTATAAAAAAAATCAGCAAAGCAGTCCGGTAAACATAATTCCACCAGTGGCTTCATCAAATGTTATCAACAGGAAGCTTAAGGAAAGTTTTAACAATTATGTTGAAAATATTTATTATTTTTCTTTGAAGCATAACGGTGCGCCGTTAACAGCAGTTGTTGCCACTCATGGTGTTCATCGTGTTTCAAATTGGCCAAACAATAGTTTGCCTTTACCGATTGAATGTTTTATTTCAAATGTTTTTAATGGTATTGAATCTTTGTTTGATAATGAAATATATGTTTTACCTGGTTGGTTTGCAAGTGAGTATGCGGGTAAAGAGTTAAATGATTTATATGCGATTATTATTCCCATGACAAAATTTTTTGAAAAAGATGTTTTTTATCGTTTCCCGCATAGTGACTATAAGTTTATTGAAAATCCAGAGGAAGAAATTATTAGATATAGCAGCGTAGCGGCTAATGACCTTATTTTTCTTGTTCATGAGGATAGTTTCGATAAAGTAAAACAGGCAATTATAAAGGAGGGGAAGGCTCGAGATAAGTCTAAGCAGAATATTGCTAGAATTTTACAAAAAATATTAATATTTTCATTCCCAGTAATAGATCAAAACATTTATGGAGGGGTACGGCAATTAGATTTAGCAGTGGGCTGGTTAACTCAAACCTCAAAAGGACAGAAGAAATTCAAAGAATTATCGGGAGGGGTGGATGTCTATGATATAGCAGAACGAATTCATCCTAATAATTTCAAGAAGCACATAAAAGAAAATGATGTTGGGGATTATCGGTTTTTAGGGTGGAAAAAAACAGATGTTTCTTCGTCTATTTCTTTTCTAGGTTTTCAGTTAAGATATGCGTATTTAGTATATAACGGGGTCAGATCCGGAAACAGGAAAACTTTTTTTACAAAATTAGGGACAGACACCATTTTACAAAAAAAAGGTGTCTGTCCCCATTCTTTGAAACGAATTTTTTGGCTTTTTTTCTATCCGTGGTTTTTTTCTCTAGCCGTTATTTTTATGTCATTCCTTGTAATGACAGAAAAAGTATTACTCCAATATTCGTATAATTTTCCTATTTTTATTTTAGAGCTTATTATTTGTTCAGTATTATTAAGTGTGCGCGCCGTAGTGTTTTTAACTAAAGATATTGATTCAATTGGTTTAAAGCAATTAAAAGTAAGGGCATTTTTAGTTATGGTAATTGCTTCAGGAATTATTTATTCGGCGCGAAATAGAATAAAAATAAAGATGGTTAGTATGAATTTAGACGTATATACAGAGTATTTGTCAAAAGGAAAGGTTAAAGACAGCCTGCCTTTTATTGAAATCGCCGCGGTATTAAGTGAGGATAGACCGATGGATGAGGTAGATATTAGAGCCCAATTAAATTTGATATATAAAATTTTGGGTGATATAAAAGGACAAATTTATAATCATAGAAGAGTTAATCAAATTATGGGAGTAAAAGGTAATGATGAATATTATATAACCAATGATTCAGCTTTAATTTTAGAGACCGCAGATTTAATTCAAAAGTTAGCAGTAAACAATGAAATTTCCAGTGAGAAGAAGTATATATTAATAAAGGAAAGTGTTTATAACGCGGCAGTTAGCAAAGATGATGTATTTGGCTTAGAAGCTTGGGATATAACTGCGCGATTATATCAGGAATTTGCTGGTGAAAATGGAGATAAGGGATGGGTTTTGTTTGGTGACGTTTCTCCTGACCATAGCAGAGGTTCTTCAGCGGTAATGATAGTGACGAAGCTATATTGTTTTTTGGCAGTGCCGCAAAATTGCCGCGCGGTGCAGTTGAATATTTTTTCTCACGTGCCGCCGAGGGCTGTCCTTGTTAATGTAAATTCTTACTTTTTCACATTTCAATGGCCGGCCCTTTTACCATGCAAGATTTATGACAAGCGGGACAGTTCTATTATAACTTCTTCTGCCGTAAGGGGTTTAATAAAAACGAACTTGGAAATTTTACGCTCGGCCGTTCATAAAGGGCTCACTAAAAAACTTTTAAGCATAACAATATTAACAATTATCCTATCATCCTTCACCTACTACATTTACTCTCACTGGGCAGACTTTACTCAAATTAAAATATCCAGGCCACTGCTAATTATACCGTTAGTAATAATCGCTTTCCTTCCATCAATAACAAATGGCCTGATAATAAAGTATCTTGTTGCGCCTTTTAATCTTAAATTGGGGTTTAAGGAATGGTTTGGTTTATCTGTAATAACAACCTTCTATAATACAATCTTTCCTTTTCGCGGAGGGCTGATAGCAAAAGCAACTTACCTGAAAGAAAAGTATTCCTTTCCATTCTTTAATTATGTAGCAATGATGGCTGGAATTTATGTCATAAGTTTTCTTGTAGCAGGATTTTTTGGATTGGTTAGCTTGCTGTTTATTTATCTTTTCTACAGGATTTTCAATTCCCTTATCTTGATAGTTTTTGTTTCTGTTTTTCTTGCCTCTTTTTTTATTGTTCTGTTTTCTCCCAAATTGCCTGAAACAAAAAACAGCTTTTTAAACAAAATTATCAAGGTAGCAAACGGTTGGCATCTTATAAAGGGTAATAGAAAAATAATTTTTGTATCTTTTGCTGTTGAAGTTGTCCAGATACTTATTTCCGTTTTTTCAACTACCTTGCTGTATAGAATTTTCAATATTGATATTAGTTTTGTAAAGGCACTTTTTCTTATTTCAATAGGCAAGATGTTTATTTTTACAGGCATAACTCCTGCTGGATTGGGCATCAGCGAGGCAATCGCTGTTTTCTCTGCTTTAGTGATTGGAATCAGGCCTGCGGAGTCATTGTCAGCCGCAACTCTCAACAGGATTATAGGAACTGTTGTTATTTTCATTCTCGGCCCGATTTTCTCATACTTGCTGATAAAAAAGGAAAAAAATCCAGAGGACGTTTCCAAAGAAAGCTCAGGGGACACAATACTTAATTCTTCTCCTTTGGCGAAAAGTATGGAATATGAGGACGGTTCTAGTTTTTTTCATAGGAATAGTGAATTTGTTCATATATCTTTTGATTCCAAAAATAAGTATAGCTATGATTTTAGAAAAGAAGCGTTTATGGGATTGGGACAGAAGAAAGTTACGGGTATAGGTGATAACTTGTCAGCTTCGCCGGCACAATATCATAGAGAAAAAAAGATTGATTTTCTCGCATCGCTTGAGACCCCTGCCCCGCTTGAGATTAACAGCTCAATCGTAAGCTCAGAAGATGAAGCCAAGCGCGTTGAGAGGGTCCATAAAATGCCTTATAAAAGAAAAGAGTGGGATTCGGATAGGGAAAAGAAAATTATCGAGTGGATAAAAGAACATCCGGATGTAAAATCGCCAAGCGGCCGCGATATTGATGAAATAACGCGTATTTTGCACGCGAATAAATATCAAAACAGAACCAGCCCGGAAGAAATAAGAGATAAAATTCATCAGCTTCGCGTAATTGAAGATAATTATTTAAATTATAGTAATGAAAAACTCGCGGGAATGGCCGGGTTGAGCCTAACGGCAGTGAAAACGCGCTTAAGGTGGTTTAAATATAAACGATGGTCATCTAAAGAAAAAAAGCGCTTTTGGGATTTATTCCTCGAAGTTTGGCAAAAAACCGAAATCAGGAATGTGACTAATAATGCTATATTGATTAAATCTTGGGCAAAACAGTTTAAAAAACCTCAGAAAGCCATAAGAGAAACGCTTTTTATTTTCACGAATATTATGAATTATTTTCATCTTGGTTTTGGACATTTATGCTGTCAATTAGGGTATTCGCGAGAATCTAATGACTGGAGGCGATTGAGACGTTTGGTGGAAGAGATAGGACTGCATGGCTGGACATATGAGGAAGAAAAAAAACTTTATGTTAATGGACATAAGGGTGATTTAAATACGGCGCGTGATTTAGGCAAGACATTGCCGGCTATTTATAGCAAACAAAATTTGCATAAGTATATTATTTTGCATCAGGATGCGCCGCCATCTTATCTAAGCCAAGATTTACGATGCAGCGAAAGTTCTCTTTATCGAAGACTGCGTCTTTTAGGTGATGTTTGCGCTATTAGTAGATTTACTTCTCCATCTGGTTTTGTTGAGAAAATAGAAATTATCGCGAAAACGCAAATGAAAAAATATGACTGTTTTTTTAAAGTGGGGATGACTTTGCCGGATCTCGTTAGTTATGGCATGATAGGATTTTATAATGCTCAGAGATTATTTGATCCCGCTAAGGGAGTAAAGTTTAGGATATTCGCGGAATTTAAAATCATAAAAGCGATATGGGAAGGTTATCGTGAATGTAATCCTTTGTCGCGTTTTACCCATAAGTATAACAAAGAATTGAATGGAGATGAAAGCGGGGTAATTGGAATTATCAGCTTTAGCCCTGATATTGAACAAAATGCTTTGTTCAATAGCTTAGAGGCGGAAGAAGCTTGTAAGAATCATAAACGGGATAATGAAATCTATTTAATGAGAGATTTGATAGGCCGCTTGCCAAATCCGCGCTGGGTTAAAGTTATTGAAATGGGTTGTATTGGCGGCTTAGAACATAAGGAAATCGGCGAGATTCTTGGTATATCTTCGAAAACAGTAACTGATGATATTTATCAAGCCAAACAGTACCTTCGTCAGCTTTTAGAGAACGATAAAACAAAAGACGCTTCATCTAACCTGTTGGCTGGCAGGATGTCAGGAAATAAAATTAGCAGTAGTATTTGTTTTGTGAAAAATTCAGGGGACGGTATACTTAATATGCTTAATTCAAGAAGTAATTCTCCCGTATTAATAACTGGCCCGCCGGATTTAGACAAGGTAGGAGAATATCTTAAGCAATATTATCCAAACGAACTTGAAACGATTATTAAAAGAATGCCTCCGGAGGCGTCTTCTCCTTTAATGAAAAACAATAGCAAAAACAATAGGGCCAGGCCTCCACTTTCGAATAAAAGAGATTTATTTTCTTCTTCCTCGCCGGTTGGTAAGCACAGTGTTGTCTGTATTCGCTCAGCGGTTACTGCCGCTATATACCCATCGAACATGCGTAACGTGGTCGGAACCGGAAAATGGAAAGCTTTGTTTACCGGGAATTCATCGCCAGCGAAAATATTAGCGGTTGAGTTTTCTGTATGGCCGCATGCCCCGCCGGTTTTTGTTTCGTCATTTTACAATTCAAGGCCTGACCCTGGTATCTCTATGTCGATGAAAACGATAGGTGATGCTGGTAATAATAAGAAGATTCCCTTTCAGGTTTTCTGGCGAAATAATTCGAAGGGTGTTCAACAGTACTTTATGAACATTTTCTATAGTTTGTGGAGTAATTCGCAGAAGAACGATGCCTTTATGGTTTCCCAAAGGATAAATAGTAAGGTTGGAGAAGTCGCGGTCGCGCGTGATGAGAATCGCTTTTTGAGATTTCGCTATGGTAATTACTTTTTTGTCAGGGGCGTTGCTTTCGTTAAGTTGATGAAGAGTTACACAAGGAAAACCCGCTTTTTCAAGGACATTTTGTGTTTCTTTCCATACGCAGTGGGCAAGCAGAAAAGTCATAAATATTTAAGATTTGTGTGTAAGTTCTTCAAAGAAATGTATTTCTTCTTCATTGAGAAATTGCGCCGCGAAAGCAATACAGGCGAGAACATCTTTAGTAGAGATATCCGGGTAAAATTTTTCAGAACATATCTCTTGCGGATTATATCCTGCCGCGAGGAGCTCAAGAATCATAGTCACTGCTATCCGGGTTCCCCTGATTCTCGGTTTACCATGGAGCGTATGAGGTTCCATAGATATTCTTTTAAGAAGTTGTTTAGTTATCATGTTTCAAATATACACAATTTTATAATATTTGTCAAGAGGATTATTGGTAACGAAGAGATTTCAATATCATCTCCGGTTATAGGAGACATAAAAGATAGTAGTTTTATGCCCACCGCCCTGCCGGTTTATACAGTTGTCAGTTATCAGTCTTCGGTTATCAGTCACAAGAAAGTTTTTATCCATCCAAAATTAGTTGAAGCCACCGCGACTCCCTGTCGCGTCGCCTCCCCGATAGCCGGGGTTTGCCGGCCAGCTTTTAATTTTAATAAGAAATGGAGCGGATTGGGAAATTATATTTTTAATTCGTTTAAAAATTCTTCAGGGGTAAATGAAGGCAGGAGTTTAGAAGATAGTTGTAAGAGTAATTTGTCTCGGGATACTAGTAAAATATTATCCATAGATGTTCCTATGGCAAGAAGCATCGCGTCAAAAGGGCTTAGAGGGTTTTCTGATTGGAGACTGTTTGCTTTTAGGAGGTTAACTTCATCGGGAATAATGATTTCTAATAGTTGGATTATTTTGGCAATGTCATCTTTAATTTTTGTTTCAGTAAAGCCTTTTTTACGTCTTAGTACAAATCTTATTTCTAAAAGATTTATTATGGTAGTTGTTCCTTTTATTTTGTTCGCTTCAATTAGTTGGATTATTTTATGGGGTATTTTCCAGAGTTTTTCTTGGGTGTTTGGGTCTTCTTCTTTTGTCAGCCAGTTTATAATTACATCAGTGTCGAGCAGGCATGTTGTTTTGGGTAAGGTTTCTGGTGTGAGTTTAGATTTTCCCATAAAGGTTATCTCTCATTTCTCTGATAAATTGGGTAGAAGTTTTATCTTTTGGCGTAATTCCTTTATATCTTCCCAAAAGTTCATCGGCAAGATTCGCTTTCTTTTGAACGGTTATTTTGATAGATTTTATCGCTTCCAGAGCGTCTTTAAGCGTTGTCATTTATATGCCTCCATAAATCATATAATTGTTTTTTACAGCACAAATATAACATCTTTAAGAATTCTTGTCAAGGAAAGGGTTTACTTTTCTAATCCCAAAGGTTCTCGGCCTGTTCGCGCCGCCGCCCCGATTAATGACAGTGAAAAAACAGGGTCAGACCTTGAAATGGGAAATGATGTCGATGTTTTTATTTGTAAGTTTATCTCTGTAAATAAAAAGTATAGTTTAGAAGAAATTGTTTCTTTTGTGGAGTTATTGATAGAAGGAAAATTTGATATAGATTTTCTTTCTTTTGAGAATCAGCGGAATATATCGTTTTTAGACGCGGGAAAGATATTTTTTCTTATTTTTAATGAAGCCAAGAACGCAAAGCGGGAGCATGATAAAGTAAAGAAACAAAGAATTGCGGATGGAAGTTTTTCCGCGAATCCGCGAGTAAGTTTTAAACTGATACACGGCAAACTTAGTGTAACAATAAAAAACTTATTTTTATTGGAAAAAGGTTCAACCGTGGAAGACAGAATAGCAGTTTTGGAAGAGATGCGAAGTACTACAGGAGGAGGTATTGGCCGCTGTATTTTAGAAGATATGGGAGCGAAAAGCATATTTCAGGCAAGCCGGAAGGAGGCGTTCGGTAGCGACGTTGGAGAAATGGTCATTATTACGTGTTTAGGGTTAAGCGTGGCAGAACAACAGCCGGTTCAACTTATAAGAATCGAATCTGTTGACCCCCGTGTTGGACAACTGGCAAGTCTGATAATAAATATTATATGCGGGACTTCATCTTCTGTTCCTTCTCCCGGCGCTTTAGCTGATTTGGCATGGGATGTTAAGACTGCTGAGGGTGTAACATCGATTTTAAGGGCAATATCGAAGGACGTTAAACTATGGCCATGTTTGACGCAGGCTCAATTAGGTGATTTATTAGGCAAGATAGAAGGAATTATGGTATTGCCGGTAAGGATGTTTTCTCTTAAAGGTGTCGTTTCTTCACCGGTAGAATTGCCGGATAATATGGTAATGCTACCTACCCGGGAAACAGCAGCATATTTACATGTTTTTTCTGGAAAAGCCGCGGGGCGGGGGATGTCATCGTCGCCTTTACAAGCGGATAAAATACTTCGTGGATTTAACCGAGTTTGGAACCTTAATATAATATTCTGGGCGTTTTATAAAGAAAAGATTATGCAGGTGCAGGTAATATGCTTTTTGGGAGTGAC
>JAHISK010000038.1 GCA_018818105.1 Candidatus Omnitrophota bacterium
GCAAAATAAGTATTAGCGAAGATCAAAATGTTTATCAATATAGTGATGCGATTAGATTTGTGAGAAGAAACGAGAAGAATAAAGAAAACCTAATTTTGAGTAATGAAAAAACAGATTACCTTATCAAGCTTTTGGAGTGCAGTAATATGTCAGATACAGTGAAAATGAAACATGTTGAAGAGGTTAAACTGCTTCAAGAAAATAAACTCATATAAATTTTGGGGAGGGAATATGAAATTATTTAAAGTAATAATATGTGTGACTATTGTTTTCACATTGTCATCTTGCTTTTTGTTTGAAGAAAACTATGAGATGCCACCAAATCAAACAAGCTATATAGGGCATAATTGTGAAGCCGAAAAGAAACGTTTCCCACTTTCTGAAACAGCGGGGTTGATAGAATACGGATACGATGCACCTGTTTTTGATGGAAATGATCAAGCTGAAATAGTAGTATGTGAAAATGATACCGGTTTGGAAACGTGGTTTTTTGGGGTTGAATATGATGATGAAGTTACAATAATAGAGTTAGATGATTTTTTTGTTGACATAGACTACATAATAAACAAAGTAGAAGAATATAATAGTGTTAACGAAGTTGATGTTGTATTATTCATTGATAGTTTTGCTCTAGGTACTTTATATTCATATGGAATGCTCGATTCTGATCTATCTAATATTTCCCCAAACTTGTTAATTATGTGTATTGGAAGTATACAAAAAGAAAATGAGAGTATGCCTTATCTTGTTGGAGTTGTTAAATTCCTAGATAATACCTATAAGATCTTATCAGTGGAACATTCCAGAATTGAGTATGATGTAATAATTGATCTAAGCGAAGGTAACTAAAACTAGCAAATTTTTCTAAGGTTACTTTATAGTTTTATATTCTTAAAATGGTTTGGAAGAATTTATTGGTATAAATTATTGATTGGGTTTTTATAATATTATTTTTACTTTTCATTAGAACACTTAAAGAAAAAATAAAACAGCAAACTTAATTGTTGAAGCACTCAATGGCTGGATAAAGGATGAATTAAAGTATGACTTTGATTTCTATCACAGCGAGGATCCAAAGATAGTGATTAAAGAATTTGTTCATCACTTCAATCATCAAAGATTAGCTTATTCATTGAAATACAAAACCCCAATTCAATTTAGAACTGAATTAGGGTTTATATAAGTTTTAAAGTGTCTACAAACTCTTGACTAGTTCATAGACTATTGTTTTTTTATTTGTTTTTGGGGTATTTTTGAATAAAAATAGCTTTTTGATTAGTTAAATATTTGAATCTCTAGGGGTAAGAGTGGAATGGTAACAACGAACCCGTGTGAACAATTTGGATGTTTTAGGAAAAGACGAAAAATAGGATTCCTTAGAATTACATGAGTGTTTTGTTGTTGGTTGTGAAGAACTATGAAAAACAGTAAAAAGTGTAAAAAACTGTGTACCCTTGGAGCTTCTTAGATTTTTGGAGCAAAACGTTACAATTCAGGGGTATGAATATTTTGGGCTTCAGTATCCAAATTTGCTGGATTTCGTATTTATATTTTTAGGTGTTTATACTTTTGTATGCCATGATATAATTATTGTGATAAGTGAAAATCTTTGGAGGCATAAATAATAAGCGATAAAATGAATAAAATCATCAATATCCACGTTTCGTGGATTGATTCTCGTACCCATAGGTTTTAAGTTTCTTATATAAATGATATCGTAAGAACGAGGTGACTAATATGGATTCAATAAAAACCGGTCAATTTATACAAGAATTAAGAAAAGCAAAAAAATTAACACAAAATGATTTAGCAGATTTGCTTCAAGTAACCAACAAAGCAGTATCAAGATGGGAAACGGGTGAAGGCTTTCCAGATGTTGTACTATTGCCCAGACTTAGCGAAGTTTTAAGTGTTACGATTGATGATATTCTAAATGGTGAAAGAATAGAAAAAAAGAAACTTTATAATCAGCAAGAAAAAATGAAACTTCAAAACATATGGAAAATAAGCATTACAATTATAGGACTATCGTTTGTTCTTTTTTTGGGGCTAACCTATTCAACATTTAAAGTGTGGATTGGATTTATGGCTTATGTTATACCAAGTACTTTAGCATTGGTTTGGATTTTGATTGCACGCAGCAACTATATGAATGTTTGTGAATACAACGATGATGATCGAATCATATTATTTAAAACTCTTCGAACATCTGTAATCTTATATGCTGTATTACTTGCAATGATGCTACCACAACCAATAATTATAGCAGCAATCGGTGATTTTGCTAATAGTGTAATTCCCTTCAACTATTATATTTTATATGCTTTGTTAACAGGGGGAATAGCCTTCTTTGGTACAAGTTGGTATTTCTATATTATTGATGTAAATGATAAGAATAAAAAAGTACCCATAAACAAAAAGATAACGGTATATCTATCTCTTATTCTAGTCGCAATTCTAGGTCACTATCTATTAAGATCAATCGATCAAATTATTTCATTTGAACCAATAATATCGACCATTTTCGTTTCCTTTTTAGTATATTTATCATTGAGCATCTATTACTTAACAAAAAAATATGATTGGATTAAAGTATTCGGTCTTCGGATAATGATATTACTAATATTGATTTTCATCATATTAGTTAATGTTTTGTTTGATGGGGATATAATTCTTTTGCAGGCAACCACCATCATTTTGTATTGTAGTATATTTCTTTTGTCTATAATTGGTTTTATCTGGAAATTTTCTCATTATAAAAATGATTCTTTATTAAGATTGTATTTTGAAAATATATTTTTACTCACATACTTCTTTTTGTATATTTTAGGATTAGGAGTATCGATAAGTATTATAATTATTTTTGGAATTTTGGATATATTTATCAATAAGAAAATGGATTCAAAATCTACATTTGCTTCCAGTGTGAATGGTGCATAGATTTATATATATAGAAGAA
>JAHISK010000039.1 GCA_018818105.1 Candidatus Omnitrophota bacterium
CACACTATCGTCGTAAAATAATAAATTATTTCATTTTGACTAAAAAATAAACCAAGTTATCAAAGAGCAATATTCTCACACTATGATCAGGAAATTTTTTCAATGTTAAATTCCGGCTATTATTTCCATACTATAATCATAGTTTCTAATGGCACCTTTTTGCGATAAGTTAATGTGCGATATTAGAATCGGTCTAGATCATAATCTTTTCTCCAGTGTGGCTGAATAAGCACACGATTAACATTTTCTAATCCTATTGTTTTATTGCGTAATCTGACCGCTTCAAGCATGCAGGAGAGACAAAGATTTCTTGCTTTTCTAAGTATGCCTTCAGAGGATCGGACAATAAGATCTATTGCATCTTCTGAAAAAGTATTATGTCCTAATTTAACTCGATCTAGTTGGTTCAAGATAAACTTATGCATATCATCAGGATTGATTTTACGCATAATTGTTGAGTAAGTTATTCTGGATTTAATATCTTGATTAACTGTTAAACTCAAATTACTCATTAAAATCGGCTGACCAATAAGTATTACATTATGGTTTTTAGGAAAATCTTCAAATAGTAGCCTTAACCGTCTAAGCGTAACCATATCCATAAGATGCGCATCATCGATTATTGTAACTAGCATTTTTCCTTCACGATTTAAAGAGAATGCTTCTTCAATGAGGCGTTTTTCACATTTAAAATGAGATCCGTCATATTCAATATTAAATGCCTGACATAAAACCTTAACTGTATTAGTATAAGTGTGCAAAGTGCGCGCTACAGTTACAACAACCATTCGTTTATCAGCAATTTGCTTTAAAGATTCTTTGATAACTGTTTTTCCGGTACCGGGCACACCTAAAATCATACATAATCCACCTTGTTGGCAATGAACTTTTAAAGTATCGTGTACTTCTTGTTGATTGTCAAGCAGAGTAAGGTTTTCGATTGAGAAGGGTTGATCATCAATGCCATAGAATGCTCTAATCATAATTAAATTTCCTTTCGGCGTAACAAGCCGTTAGCAATAAGGTCAAGTTTTTTAGCTTCACCCATGCGCTGGTTCTTATAGTAAATCACAATCCGATTGTATTTAGACCGGTCAAATCGTATCTGGATTTGTTTATCGCGTAAGTCTACAGGCGTTTCATAACGGATGTTTTTCAAGGAAAAAGTATTATCTTTTTTAACTTTACGTGTTGTCTCAGCGAAAAATAATTCATCATTAGCCTCAGATGGTGGCAAAAACTTTATTCTTTTTAAATCCAGTCCAAACCGGTCAATGGGTTTCATGCCTAAACTTGAATGAGCGGATGAATTGTACTCATCTTCCAACCAGGTAATAAATTGCCGGTTTAAAGAGTCTAAACTTGATAAATCCAAGTTGCGCGATAAAAACTGTTGCCTCACACGTCTAAAAAATCGTTCAAATTTTCCTTTAGCCGCGCCGTCTCTTATCGGAGTGTGTCTTAAAATGCAACCCACTCGCGCGCAGATAAGAGTTATTTCCTGGCAAGTATATATCGATCCATTATCGACATAAAGCTGTTCGGGAATACCACGTTTATAAAGTGCTGATTTTAACGCCTTAATTAAACTATTGGTATTTTCCTCAAAAAAGAACTCTCCGTGACAAATAACTCTGCTGGCATCATCAATAAAAGCGATAAGTTTAGTTTGCTTATGTGTTTTACTGCAAATAACATATGGTCCAAACATAGTATCAGCCTGCCATAACTGATTAGCATATTGCATGGCAAAAGCTAATCGGCGTTTATTGGTTTCATAATTATCTTTTTTTAATAATTCATATTTATGAATTAGCCTGTAAAAAGTAGTTTGGCCTAACTGCTCTTTTCTGATAAATCCTTTTTCAATACAAAATCTGTAGACATCTCTGTTAGTGAAATGGTTATCTCTAAAGTAAGGTAGTGCTGAGTTTATCGCTTCCAATAATTCTTCAGGAGATACTTTTCTGGGTCTATTTTTATCATTGCGGGGTTTATTGCTAATGCCGGTAACGCCTTGACTTTTGTAGCGATATAGCCAAGTAGAGATAGTGCGCCAAGTAAATCTTCGAGGGTTACCGTCTTCATCGGTAAAAGTTAAGTTGGCTACATTCTTAATGCGTTCAATACTAGTTTTACCTTGAGCAAATTCAATAGCCCCTAAAATCTTCATTTTTAAATAAGGTGATATTCTTTTCATCTTCATAGTGAAAACCTCCTTTCAGTTAGAGCGGTTAATCTAATTATGATGAGTTTATCCTATGATGTTATTGTTGAATATAGCTGTTTAGTGTTGTTGATTATTTAGGAGTCAGGTATGATTTTGTTGTTCGATCAAAATATGGTAAGAATCTTTATAGGAATGCCTTTTGAAAGTGTATCTGATAGGCGCTGATTGGACATGGCAGATGATTAAATGCTAGTTTTAAATGAAGTATTGTTTGGACTACTGGATTTTTATTCGAACAAGTTTTAGATTTTAGATGTATACGTGATAAAGCCGTGCGTATGTTTGTTTGTTGATATTTGAATCTTTTATATAGGCGATAGATTGTTGTATTTGAAAATGATAAGGCTATATCCTTAAATGACTTAAATTTATTTATACCATTTGAAATATTTTTTAGAAATTTCCATAAACTATCAGCAGTTATATTAAATCCTTTAATAATATTTGATTTAAATACGCTGAAAGTTTTTCCACAACCGGATTTTTTGAATCTATTGCTACAGAATATTCGTCGACCACGGATTATCCTTTTGCCGTAATTTTTTTCATCATATCCACGCAGATATCCGTGCATAATTAAAGTGCCTATGTATTTACAGTGAGGGCAGGAGATTTGCTTTAACCCAAAATATAAATCCTGAAAATCATTTTTTGATCGGTAAAATCGTTTAGCCTTAAACCGCATAAAATACTCCTTCTTAAAAAAGAAGTATTTTACCAAATTAAGGCTGTATAAAAACCTAAATTTTTTGATCTCAATTTAGAAATATTTAAGATATAATACGATAGAAGAGTGGAAAAGGACAATTATGGATGGAATGTAGAATTATAGGCGACAGAATATTCTGTGTTTTTTCATATACATAGCATAAAATCATGCTTATTATAAAAAGGGGCAGGGTATCTTGGGGGGTACCGTGAATAAGGGCGAAAATGATAGAAACTAGTATAGCGGAAGGCGCGAAAGAGTATCTGGTTCTTAACAGCTTATAAATAAACCCTCTGAAAAAAAGTTCTTCAGCGATAGGCCCTACTACTATAACTTGTGATATTATAAGTAAAACCGAAAATTTGCTTTTTAGAAGAAGGAGTATCTCAATCGCGGGATTAAGGGAAGGGTTTATGCCGAATTTTTCTAATAGAAAGTAGTTTATAAGTCCGGCGCCAATGATTAAGGGTAACATTACGGTATAGACTTGTAATAATGTGGGTAGATAAATTTTTTTAATGTGAGGGATTAGAAATGATGGGTTAATAAACTTTAGGATTGTTGTGATGACAGTTATTTCTAAAGCCAAATTTAAGAATATGGTCAGATTTATAAGAGACATTTTTGGGGATGGCGTGAGTAACTTTGCGATGGAAATTTCAGCAATATAGATAATTAATACAAATAAGCAGATAAGCAATAACAGTTTACTGCTTTTTTCTTCAGGTAAAGGTAGTTCTGTTGGTTTTTCTTGAATCGTGAGGAAAATTTTTTTAGTCAGTTTTTTTGTGATAAAAAAAATCAAGTTAGCTAATCCTATAACAATAACAAGTAAATATACGCAGAAAAACATTAGTAAAAAAGGGGTGAAAGGATTTTCTAACAATGCTTTTCCATTAGGAATAAGGTTTATTTCTTTAGTTAAGGGAGATGGAGTAGGTGTTAAAATTTGAAGTAATACTATAGAGAAAATACAAATAGTAGTTAGGAGGATGTATTTATTTCGTTTGGATTTCATTTATAAGATTATAACACAGCATATTTAGTTGACAAATATAATGAATTGAGGTTAATATAACATGTTATAATCTATAAATTGCGCGGGTGGCGGAATTGGCAGACGCGCTAGATTCAGGTTCTAGTCCTGTCAAAGGGGTGCGGGTTCAACTCCCGCTCCGCGCATTATTTGATTGTTAGTGTTTTGTGTTTAGTGGTTAGTAAAAAATATAAACACGTATTGAAAATAAAGAGTTGAAATTAGACCAAATTGAAATTAACATCTATTTTCTACTGTCGAATTTCAATTTTCTGTGCCAGCTTTGCTGGCGCTCGGAGAGGTGGCAGAGTTGGTTGAATGTGGCGGTCTCGAAAACCGTTGTGCCTTTGGGTACCGAGGGTTCAAATCCCTCCCTCTCCGCCATAGTTGACAACCAGTCGAACTCTGTCCCTCAAAAGGGGGCGGAGTTTGCTGTTTTTGGGGTTCCTTCAGTATTAGATCCCGCACAATCCCGCCGTCAGGCTCGCCTATATACATTTCCAGCTTAACATGGTCGTCATAGAGTCTTTATTTCCTTGATAAGTGCCTTTAAAAGGGCAATTTGGGCGTCTGGCGGGGCTTGATCGGGGCATTTTATGGCAAGTTGTAGGTTTGCGTGCAGATATTCGTTAGAGTTGGTGGTCATCTCAGCTTCGGGCTTTAGCTTTTTCAAGCTGATCTTCAAGGGCTGTTATTTCGTTCTCAAGGGAGTCCATTTTTTCGGAATAAGTCCTGCCTTTTGGGATAACTTTTTCTATGGCGAGAGTAATCAGTTTATCGGCAGAGTCTTTGGCTTTGTCGAGTTTTTTCTTTAACTGGCGTATTTCCTTGTCATATTTATCGAGTTGGGTTGATGAGTGTTTAATAGCGTTACCGATGGCATTGATGATAATATTCGGCTCTTTCTTATAAAGGTTGAATGAAGAGATATCAAAAATAGTTCTTTTATTTCGCGTATGAGTCCTAAAACCGTATTGGCAATTAAGAAGCGTAATAATCAAAGCAAAAGATATAATTGTTAGATTGATAAAGTTTTCCATCCGGACATGCAGACTAGCATAAA
>JAHISK010000008.1 GCA_018818105.1 Candidatus Omnitrophota bacterium
AATTATGGTATATCATAAAACAAGAGGGGGCGCCAGTACTTTTTTATTTTTTTATTGATAAAGGATTAGGAGGCAATCCCTCGTTTACTCACCCATTACAAAAACTTTTAAACGGTAATTTGAGACCCAATAAACTTCGTTTCTGTGATCGTCAGGTACTGGATAAATGAGTTTTACCTAAAATAAATATGATAATTTTCTTGAGCAATAACATAGTTTTTGTTACAATTGAAGCTAACTATTAATGCCGGCGTAGCTCAGTTGGTAGAGCAAGGCTTTCGTAAAGCTTAGGTCGGGGGTTCAATTCCTCTCGCCGGCTTACTTATTATTGATTCAATTATGATTCGTCCTTATTTAAAAATTCTTCGGCGCCGAGATTTCTTTTTTTTATGGTTTGGCCAGCTGGTTTCACAATTCGGAGATAAGCTGACCCAGATTGCTTTAATTGGGTTAGTAACTTCTTTTTTCAAAAGACCTTCACCTTTAGTCTTAGCGATAATAATTAGCATGACGATAATTCCCGCGGTTATTTTTTCCGCGATAACCGGTGTCTATGTGGATAGGTGGAGCAAGCGTAAAACCATGTATATCAGCGATTTATTGCGGGGAATTTGTATTCTTCTCATACCTATATTTTTCTTTAAGAGCCAATTTTTCTTCTTAATTTGCGCGCTTATATTTTTATCTTCCAGCGTAGGTCGTTTTTTTATTCCCGCTAAAATGGCGCTTATTCCGCATATCATAAAAAAAGAAGACATTTTTTTAGCCAATTCGTTAATATCCGTAACCGCTACCGCGGCGGCATTATTTGGAATAGGGCTGGGCGGAATATTTGTCGATAGGTTCGGAGAAAAGATAGTTTTTAATATCGACGCGCTAACTTTCTTGTTATCCGCTTTCAGCATATTTCTTATCAGCGTGAAAGAAAAAGAATCATTCATCCCTCAGGATTTTTTACGTTTGGGGAAAGAAGTCGTAACGAACGTGAAAACATCTATTATGAAAGAACTTAAAGAAGGGATTAAATACATCTTTACTGCTCATGAAACGAAATTCGCTTTAAAAATAACGTTATTTCTGTATTCCTATATCGGAGCGTTATCCACAGTTTATATTGCCTATATTCAAAATATTTTAGACCCCTTTGGTAAAAATATTAAAGCTGTAGGGTTTACCGCTATAGCGCTGACAATGGGAATTTTCATAGGGTCTTTAATTTACGGAAGAATCGCTCATAAATATTCAACTAAAAAAACAATAAACTATTCTATAATTTTCGCGTCATGTTTCCTTATTTTCTTTGTTGTTTACATAAAAAATCATCCCTATTTAATATACGCGGTTTTTCTTGTTTTTATCCTGGGCTTAATTATTTCTCCTTTATTTATCGCCGTAAATAGTTTGATTCATAGAAAGAGCGAAGTAAATCTTTTAGGAAGAATTTTTGCGGGGTTAGAAGTTGTCTCTCACCTGGGTTTTCTAGCCGCAATGTTTATTTCTTCTTTATTCGCTAAAATATTTAATCCATTTGTGGTTATAATTTTTATTGGTATAATAGGATTCATTTTTTCACTAATTTTTATTATTAAGAATGATTAACATCGAGGAATATAAAGACCCTCAGCACCATATTGAAACGAGCAAGTTTCTTAACCCTAAGAAACTTTATCTACCGTTATCTCAACATACAGGAAAACCTTCTATTGCTTGTGTGAAACGAGGAGATATGGTAGAAGAGGCAGCTCAAATAGCTGAGAGTTCAGCGTTTATTTCTACGAATTTGCATGCTCCTAAAAAAGGAAAAATATTAAATATTGATACCTGGTTTCATCCTAACTTAAAAAAATCTGAAGCTATTTTTATGGATTGCCTAGACCAAGAGTCAAACTATCAAACCCGCGGCAATATTGAAAGCTTAAAAAAAGAAGAGTTAATAGACATTATTAAAAATAATGGCATTGTCGGATTGGGCGGAGCAGCTTTTCCTACCTATGTAAAACTCTCGCCTCCAAAAGAAATAGATACCTTTATTATAAATGGATGTGAATGCGAACCATACTTAGCCTGTGATTACAGATTAATGAAAGAAAATTTAAATGAAATATTTATTGGTATCGAAATCATTAATAAAATCATCCAGCCTAAAAAAATTATTTTTGCTATAGAAGAAAATAAACGGGATATCTTAGAAAAAATAAAAAGTTTGATGGTTAACAAAAAGTATAATTTACCATCTATAGAAATAGCTGTCTTAAAAACAGCTTATCCTCAAGGAGGAGAAAAACAATTAATTTATGCTACAACAAAAAGAAAAGTTGCCGGAGGCAAACTTCCCTTTGATACGGGATGCCTAGTGCATAACGTCGCTACTCTTTTTGCTATTTATGAAGCGATTTATTTAAATAAACCTTTAATAGAACGGTTGGTAAGTTTTGCTGGTGATTCTCTCGTTTCTCCAAAAAATGTTTGGGTGAAGATAGGTACTACGTTGAAAGAAATTTTTGACCAAAAAATCCTTAAATTTAAGGATTCTCCTAAAAAAATCATTTGCGGCGGACCGATGATGGGCGTTAGTTTGAATAAATTAGATTATCCTATATTAAAAGGAACCGGTGGATTTTTGTTTCTAAATAAAGAAATATCAGAAGTAGAAGAAAGTCCATGTATTAGGTGTGGACGATGTTTAGATTCCTGTCCAATGAACTTAATGCCGTTGGAATATGCTAAAAGAATAAAAGTAGAAGAATATGATAGGTTGGAGGAATATAATATAAACGACTGTATGGAATGTGGATGTTGCACCTATACTTGTCCATCTAAAATTCCAATTGTTCAATACATCAAAGTAGGTAAAAAATATTTACCTACTAGTTCATAGTTATGCGTTCGTAGTTCATAGAAATATTGAGCTACGAACTACAAACTACGAACTACGAACTACGGATTACAAACTATGAACTACGAACTACGAACTACGAACTTAATAATAAGCAATTCTCCTCACTTAAAAACAAAAATGACTACGCCTTATATAATGCGGCATGTTGTCTATGCTTTAATACCCGCGGCGATAGCTTCTGTTTTCTTCTTTAAATATAGAGCGATATTTCTTATTCTTAACTGTGTATTAAGCAGCGTTTTGACTGAAGAGGTAGTTTTACGGATGAGAAAACAACCATCTACTGTTAAAGACGTCAGCGCGGCATTAACAGGTTTACTGTTAGCATTAATACTTCCGCCTTCAATAAAATGGTATGCTGCTTCATTAGGCTCAATATTCGCGATTCTAGTAGGTAAACAGATTTTTGGAGGACTTGGCGTCAATATCCTTAATCCCGCGTTAATCGGCAGAGCGTTTTTAATGGCCGCCTATCCTAAAATGCTTACTACTTTTATTAGCCCTTTCACTATCGATACGATTAGCAGCGCTACACCTTTAGCGTTAAGAAAGTTCAGTCAAACTATTACTCCGACAATAGATCTATTTTTAGGAAATATTTCCGGAAGCTTAGGTGAAACTTCAGCTATTTGTCTGATTATCGGAGGGTTATATTTACTAATACGTAAAATTGCTGATTGGCGGATACCTTTATGCGTGATATTTACGACAATACTTATTTCTACCATTTTTTATTTTATTAATCCGATAAACGGTTCGGTATTTTTTCATCTTTTTAGCGGAGGACTTCTTATTGGCGTGTTTTTTATGGCAACAGACCCCGTAACAACGCCTGTAACGAAAAAAGGAAGATATATATTTGGCGTAGGAGTGGCAGCATTTATTATGATTATACGTTATTTTGGAGGGCTGCCGGAAGGAACTATGTACGCGATACTTTTTTTTAACGCGTTAACACCGTTGATAAATAGATACACTAAACCAAGAAGATTTGAGTAATTACTATGAAATAACCAAGATACAAGAAACAATAATCAAACAATGACCAATAACCAAATTCAAATAACCAAAAGAAGCCATAAAACTGGGAATAAATCTTAAGTTTGGTGATTGGGTATTGAAAATTGGAATTTGTTTGTATCTTGTTTCTTGGTTATTGGTGATTAATATAATAGGATTTATAATTTTATGAAGGAAACAATAAAAATAACCGGTGTATTAACTTCTGTATGCGTTATCTGTGCCTTTGGGCTTGCCTTTGTTTTTAATACGGCAAAAGATAAAATAGAAGAAAACGCGAAAAAAAGAATTAATCAATCTATTTTTAAGATTGAGCCGGATACAGTTAACGTAGAAAAAATATTTTCTGATAACAACGTAATCTATAAATTGTTTAATGATACCAACAAAATTATCGGGTATGCCTTTTTAGCCGATGGCCAAGGATACCAAGGGAAAATTAAAATTTTATCAGTAAGCGATCCTACGTTGAAGCATTTAATCGGAATAGAAATAATTGATTCCGTAGAAACTCCCGGATTAGGAGCAAAAATTGGAGATCCTTCATTTAAGGATCAATTTAAAGGCTTAAATACACTGCCTAAGATTGTCTATATAAAAGATACTGTGGAAAAATCGAATCAAATACAGGCTATTACAGGCGCTACTATTTCTTCTAAAGCGGTAGTAAATATTTTAAACCAGAGACTACTAAAGTTAAAAGACGAATTAAGTTTATGAAGTCTAAATCACCAATAAAAGAATTTATAAAAGGTTTGTGGAAAGAACATCCTGTGTTAAGGCAACTGCTAGGTATGTGTCCGGCGTTAGCGGTAACAACTTCTAGTATGAATGGCCTTTCTATGGGATTATCTGTAGTTTTCGTGTTGTTTTTTTCATCTTTAGTCGTTTCTTTAATAAAAAAACTAGTACCGGCTGCAGTACGCATTGCTGTTTATACTGTAATTATTGCCGCGTTCGTTACCATTGTGGATTTGTTTTTTAAGGCTAATTTTCCGGATATTAGCCGATCCTTAGGGCCTTATTTACCTCTAATTATTGTTAATTGTATTATTCTAGGAAGATGTGAGTCGTTTGCTTCGAAAAACACAATAGGAAAATCACTTTTAGATGCCTTTGGAATGGGTGTAGGTTTTACTTGGGGGCTGGTTCTCCTAGGTTCAATACGAGAACTCTTAGGCGCTGGTACTATTTTGGGTATACAAATTATGCCGAAACAATATAACCCTTTAATTATAATGATTCTTCCCGCGGGAGCATTTATAGTTTTAGGTTTCTTAGTCGCGGCAATGAATAAAATAGAAGAGCGAAGATAGAAGAATAAAAAAATTTCATTGAAATTTCAATACAGTGTTTTGGAACGACTTATGATTTTAGCAAAAAAATAGCGTTAAGAAAATCACCGAGCCCGAAAGGCCGGGAGGTGATTTTTAGCTGTTTTTTTGTGTTCCGAAGGAAAAATCATACTTAGTGGAAAAACACTGTATTGAAATTTGAGAATGATATCAGAGCTAAGTGTACAAAGGAGAAAAAGAATCAGAAACAATTTTATTCGGGAGGCTCTGATCCCTTAAAAGCATGGTATCCTTCCCGAAGGGAAGGATTTTTAAGGGTGAAGCGCCAGTAAAAATCCGCGCAGGGGATTTTTACGATCCCGAGAAAATTCGTTTTTGATTCTTAGACGCGTTATGAAAAATTTAA
>JAHISK010000040.1 GCA_018818105.1 Candidatus Omnitrophota bacterium
ATTTAGAAAAGAAGTTGGAATTAGAAAGAATCAAATAAAATACTTCTTTTTAGCGACGATTGTCGGTTATGGAGGAGGAGCAACTTGCTTTTTACCCGTATTTGGAATTGATATTTACCCCTATTTAAATTTCACTGTTCCATTATACCCATTAATTATGGCTTACGCGATTGTAAAATATCAACTAATGGATATAAAAGTAGCAGTGACTCGCGCCGGGATATTTTTAATCGTTTACACTTTCGTTTTAGGCGTGCCGTTTTGGGTTGGGTACCGTACGCAGACTTGGTTTATCCCCACATTTTTTATGTTCGTTTTAGCCACTGTCGGCCCGCTTATTTACCGTTTCCTGCAGAAGAAAGCGGAAAATGTTTTGTTGGCCCAGCAAAAACATTACCAGAAAATTCTTCTTCAATCCGCGAAGGGGATGGTGAAAGAGCATGATTTAGGAAAACTTTTAAAACTAATCGTGTATGTTGTAAAACGAGCGGTAAAAATTGAATTTGCCGCGCTTTTTCTGGAAGATAAAGAAAAAAAAGCGTATACTCTGCGCGCGGTAAGGGACCATCAGAGTTTTTCTAAAAATTTGAGTTACGCTCATAATCACGAGTTAATTAAATTTTTAAAACGAAAAAAGACAATTATTGATTATGAAGAAATTAATCCTTTTGTGCGGGAAGTTTCTGACCGCGCGGTACATTTAATCGTTCCGACGTTTAGTGATGACCGCCTGGTAGGGTTCCTCGTTTTAGGGGAGAAGGAAAACCGCACGCTATATACCGAAGACGATATCAACGTTTTTAACATTCTTTCTCACCAGGCGGCGTTAGCGATTGAAAGCTGTCTGTTCTTTGAAGAGTTTAAAAAAGCGCAGGAAAAAATTTTTCTTGCCGAAAAACTGGCGTCAATCGGCGGCATGGCTGACGGGGTGGCGCATCAGATAAAGAACCGCCTTAACCATTTTTCGATTGCTTCCGGAGAAATGCAATATGAGATACGGGATTATATAAAAGCCAATTCCGCGGTGGTAAAGAAAAACCCGCCGTTGAAGAAAACGTTTAACTATTTATCGGAGTTAGCCGAGTCGTTAGTAATTAACGTTAAACGGACCGACGGGATCATTAAAGGGATTTTGAACTACGCCCGCACTACAGAAAAAGACACTTTTTTTTCCCAATTCGCTTTGCAAGAGATTATAGATTTAGCTTTAGAACTGTTGAGAGTAAAACATGAAATCGCGGAATTTCCGCTGGCCGTAGAAATTAAAGGTGACGATACGATCTATGGCGTAAAAGCGCAGCTTTTAGAGGCGTTATATAACATTTTAGATAACGGCTATGAAGCCACTTTAGAACGGCTGAACGATTTTAAAATAAGCGGAGAGGATAAGGGTGATTTTACGCCGAAAATTATTTTAACCCTATCTCAGCAGGCCAGCGCGTCGGTTATTGAAATTTCCGATAACGGCATGGGAGTAAAAGAGGAGGATAAGCAGAAAATCTTCGCGCCGTTTTTTACGACAAAATCTTCTTATAAGTCGGGAACCGGCATTGGGATGTATGTAGTAAAACGGCTGATTGAAGAAAACCATAAAGGAAAAGTTACCTTTAAAACAAAATATAAAGAAGGAACAAAGTTTCATATCCGCTTACCCAGAAAATAATATCGTAATATCAAGCTTCGTAAGGATTTGTGACTTACCAATAGCCAATGAAAAAAATCCTAATCTTTAACCCTTTCGGTATTGGCGATGTTTTATTTACTACACCGCTGATCAGAAATTTAAAAACCAATTTCGACGAAGCAAGTATTTCCTATATTTGTAACCGCCGGACATACCCTTTGTTGAAAAACAATATTTTTTTGGATAAAGTGTTTGTTTTTGAAAAAGATGAATGGCGGGCCTGCGCGCGGGAATCAAAATGGGCAATGGTTAAAAAGTTTTGCGCTTTTTTTAGCGCTATCCGCAAAGAAAAGTTTGATATTGTTTTTGACCTTTCGTTAAACTCCCAATACGGATTTTTTCTGAAAGCGGCGGGAATAAAACAGCGGATCGGGTATAATTACAAAAATCGCGGCCGGTTTTTAACGCGAAAAATACCGCTGCCCCAGGGGTATAACGATAAACATATTGCCCGGTATTATCTAAACCTGCTTAATTTTTTAGACATCACCCCGCAAGATTATAACTTTGACGTATTTCTTTCTCCCGCCTCTTTAGATAAAGGATTAAAAATTTTAGAAGAGCAGAATATCGGTAAAAGTGATTTTATCGTGGGGGTATGTCCCGGCGCGGGGGATAGCTGGGGGGAAACGGCTTATTTTAAGCGTTGGCCGAAAGAATATTTTTTAAAACTCAGTGAGATTTTACAAAACAAACTCTCGGCAAAAATAATTCTTTTCGGCTCAAAATCGGAAGGCAATATTTGCGAATACATTTATAATAACATGGAACAAAAACCGCTGAATTTATGCGGGAAAATAACGTTGGAAGACTTTATCGGCCTAATTTCCCAGTGCGGTTTGGTTATTGCTAACGACGGCGGCCCGTTTCACATCGCGCAGGCCCTGCAGAAAAAAACCGCCGTATTTTACGGCCCGGTAAACGACCGCGTTTACGGCCCGTACCCCGATGAGAAGAATTGCGTGGTTTTTAAGCGAGAACTTAACTGCCGCCCCTGTTACAACAAATTCCGTTTTCCCGGCTGCGCGCGAGACAAGAAATGTTTACGCGATATCAGCGTAGAAGAAGTTTTCGCGAAAATTTTCAGATAAATGAAAGAAAATCCTTTTTTGAAACGTCTATAAGAGTGAGAAGAGGAAAAGTTTTGACAATATAAGGGGGAGCGATATACTAGAGGTACTTATTAGTTAAAAGGAGAGGGAAGTATGGTTAAGAAAAGCAAAAAAAACAGCCCGGAATATGATTCAGGAAGAGAAACCAGGGTTTTATTAGAGCAAATTCGTAATGAAGTAAAAACTGTTGCTGAACAGCATGGATCTATCAAGACGGATATAAAAGAATTTAAAAGTTCAGTAGAGCGGCGTTTTGATCGAGTTGAAGCGGCGCTTATGGAAAATAGCCGGGATATAAGAGTAAATAGTGTTAGTATAAAAAAGGTTGAAGCGGCGGTGGTGGAAAATAGCCGGGACATTAAAGAATTAAAATTAGAAGTAAAAGAAGTGCGAATCGGACAGCAGGCGATAGAACAGAAATTAGACGTATCGGTTGATAACCATGAACAGAGGATAACGAGATTAGAAGAGAAAGTAGGCGCGTAAAATAGACTGATTTTTATAGGTTATTCTGAAGACAACAGGGTCAGACCTTGAAAAAGACAACAGGGTCAGACCTCCACTTTAGAAACTAATTGACAGATAGTATTTTTAAGAAATAGGGGACGGAGTTAGTTTAATAACTTATTGACAGAGGGAGAAGATTTGTTAAAATCAAAATATGCCCAGACATAGAAGATTGAAAATAGAAGGCGGAATATATCACGTTATAACCCGAGGAATAGAACGTAAAGAAATATTTAAAGACGATAACGATCGAAAAGAATTTCTTTCCCGTTTTAAAACCAGCCTCAAAAAAACAAAATCAACCTGTTATGCTTGGATAATAATGCCTAACCATCTGCATCTTATGATTCGTACTGGATTAGGCAGTTTAAGCGATGTAATGAGAAGCTTACTTACCGGTTACGCAATATACTTCAATCGTCGACATAAAAGGAATGGTTATCTCTATCAAAATAGGTATAAGTCAATTCTTTGCCAAGAAGATATCTATTTTCAAGAATTAATAAGATATATACACTTAAATCCTATAAGAGCTAAAATAGTTCCGGATGTAGTATCTTTAGATAAATATCAGTGGTGTGGACATTCGGCTATTGTAGGCGACCAAAACAATGATTTTCAAGAAATAGATGAAGTGTTAACATGGTTTGGGAAAAAGAAAAAAGAAGCTATACATGAATACAGAGAATTTATTAAAGTCGGTATGTCGAAGGAAACAAACATAGATTTTCTGGGTGGGGAATTAATCCGTAGCATGGGTGGATGGAATAATGTGATGAGGATGAAACGAAAGAAAGAATATTGGCGGGGTGATGAAAGAATATTAGGTGATAGTGAATTTGTCAGTCAGGTATTGGATAAGGCAGAAGAAGCGTTAGAGCTTAAGGAGAAACTTTTAAAAGCTGGTTGGGATTTGACCAAACTTATTAGAAAAGTTTGTATAACACTAAAAATAGAGAAAGAAGATATTTATAGAAAAGGACGAAATAATATATATTCAGAAGCGAAAGCATTAATTTGTTATTTAGCGAATAGAAGATTAGGTATCAGTGGGGCAGAGATAGCCAGAGCCCTTAGGA
Organism: Candidatus Omnitrophota bacterium; assembly: GCA_018818105.1. Lineage (GTDB taxonomy): Bacteria > Omnitrophota > Gorgyraeia > Duberdicusellales > 4484-171 > JAHISK01. Next base: position 4,383 of record JAHISK010000040.1, read on the forward strand.
TTTCACAACCGTCAGTATCTAAACACATTGATAATGGACAAAGGTTAAGGGAGAAGAGAGATAAGTTATTAAACTAACTCCGTCCCTAATTTTCCCTAAAAGAAAATATAAACGGCGTTTCTGAAAGAAAATCCTTTTTTGAAACGTCTATAGGGTGAGAGGGGTAAAAGTTTTGACAATATAAGGGGGAGCGATATACTAGAGGTACTTATTAGTTAAAAGGAGAGGGAAGTATGGTTAAGAAAAGCAAAAAAAATACTCCGGAATATGATTCGGGAAGAGAAACCAGGGTTTTATTGGAACAAATTCGTAATGAAGTAAAAACTGTTGCTGAACAGCATGGATCTATTAAGACGGATATAAAAGAATTTAAAAGTTCAGTAGAGCAACGTTTTGATCGAGTTGAAGCGGCGCTTATGGAAAATAGCCGGGATATAAGAGCAAATAGTGTTAGTATAAAAGCAAATAGTGTTAGTATAAAAGCAAACAGTGTTAGTATCGGAGCAAATAGTGTTAGTATAAAGAGAATTGAGCAGAAATTAGATAGAGCATTAGATAACCATGAAGAAAGAATAACAAAGTTAGAAGAAAAAGTCGGCGCATAAAATAGACTGTTTTTAAATTTTATTTCGGAGGTGTTTTTTGCTTTCCTTTTCTACGATAACTAAAAGAAAATTAAAAAAACCCCTTTTTTTCGTATCTTCCTACTTCTTATTCTTTTATTCTCAGCTGATTCCCAAGCCGATTCATCTTTAACAATAGGGGACGGAGTTAACTAATTAACTATTGATATTTTCTTTTTACCAAATAAAATATATATATGCCAAGAGGGAAACGATTAAACGTTATCGGAGGAGTATATCATTTATTTACGAGAGGAATAGAACGTAAAGAA
>JAHISK010000041.1 GCA_018818105.1 Candidatus Omnitrophota bacterium
AGCAAGCCAATAGGTTACGTAAATACGGCAACACACTTTGTTTTGTGGCTAATGTCACAAAATTAGCCATAAATACCACATTAATTAAGAAAGAACCATAATTTTCTTATCTTCTCCAATTACACAAACATAAATTATCCTTGAATGCATGTCAACTCCGCAGTAAAATCTGGTATGCGGCTTGTAAAATCTCATTATGACCTCCTTGGTTTTGTGCGGCTCAATAGAGCCAGTATGGTTAATAATATAACTGGGATAATTTTCTCACGAAAATTAAGCCCGATCAAACCTTGGGGATCATAATATTATCAATCGAGCGGATTTTTTCTGTCGCTAAAGCGGCTCCAAAAACCGCTCATTTCGGGCGTTAGAAGAAATAATAATGAAAAAAATAATATTAGCGCATATCATAACTTTGATACTCCTTACTATTAATTCCAATTCTTTTGCAGGAGAAGAACGTGTTCTCCATGAAATCATCAGACCAGATATCAAAGCTAAAATCTACAGAAAAATGTCTAACGAAAATATTTTATTTGTATCTTTATATAATCCTACTCTCAATGATATGAAAGTCACATTCAAACTTCACTCTTCTCATCCTGAGGATTGCAAAATTTTCACTGCTTTTATACAATCTGGTAGCGCATGGGGAAAAGATAAAGAAATCGGTTATAAGCTTGACGATATATATCATACAATCAGTATCTTAAATATCTCTAAAGGTCAACTTCGCGAATATGAAATGATAACACTTGATGAAGAAGAAAAAGAAATAACTTATAAAATAATAGAATTTGAAAAATTGTAACCGCTAACAACTTAAATGAGTGGATTTTTTTCGCGGCTTTGCCGCTCCAAAAACCGCTTATTTCAGGCGTTATACAAAATTAATAAAATCTATTCATCCAAAATTAACGAAAGTATGCTATAATAAAACAAAAAGGAGATAAAAGAATGACATATCAAACTCAACAAGTACTAAAAAAAGCCTTAAGCCTATCGCCCATTGAACGGGCAGAATTGGTTGAAAAAGTATTTGACAGTTTTAATGGTTATCAAAAAAATAATTTTGATCATTTGTGGGCGCAAGAAGCTGAATCAAGAATCGACGCTTTCGAAAAAGGCAAATTAAAGGCTGTAAGCGCAAAAAAAGTATTCCGTAACATCGAAAAGCTTAAATGATGCCTCCGGAAATTCACTTCTTAATAGTTGCCGAACAAGAACTTATCGAAACAGTACGGTATTATAACTCTCAGTGTCCCGGTCTTGGTTTTGAATTTGCTGCGGAAGTAATCCATACTCTTGCGCGCATTGCCAAATACCCTCTTGCATGGTACCAATTATCCGCACGAACCCATCGTTGTAGAACCAACCGTTTTCCTTACGGCATCATCTACCAAATGAGAAAAGATTGCATCATTATTATTGCTGTAATGCATTTACATAGAAAGCCTGAAACTTGGCAGAAAAGAATTAAAAAAATTGAATAACAAACCAATACAGCGGACGTCGCTTCGCGCCGCCGCTGATTTTTGCGGGGTAACAGGGTCAGCCCTTAAAATGTGAAAAGAATTGACAGATGATAAGATGCTTTATAGCAAAACCTTATCGATTATAAATAGCGGATTATTTATATCCTAAGATAAACCTATGAAAAAAGATTATACGGATTTAACAGAAACTGTTGACCCAGGTGTGTTTAAAAAATGGCAGGAAGTAGATATCGAAGTCTATGCCTTTACAGATTTAGGGATGAAGGTAGCGATCAAGGAAGAATACACAGGACTGGTTTATAAAAATGAAATTTATGATGAGTATGAAAAAGGCCAAAAACTCAAAGCATTTATAAAACTTATTAGAGAAGATGGGAAGATAGATGTTTCTCTGCAGCCATATCAAGGAAAACATGTTCTTTCAACTACGGATAAAATACTCAAACACCTTGAGGCAGCTGGTGGAAAGTTAAAGCTCAATGACGCAAGCTCTCCTGAGGAAATAAGAAATCAATTACAAATAAGCAAAACAGTGTTTAAACAAGCTATTGGCAAATTGTATAAACAGCGTAAAATAAAAATTACCTATAAAGGCATAGAGATTGTTAAGTAAAGAGAATAAAATGAGCGTAATCTGGATGAGCAACCAATTAAGCAAATCATGATAAAGCATAATTTAACTGCTCATGATCTAGTTAGTGCATCTTTCGAACAAATCACTCACCGCATGGTTAAACGTGGAGCTGAAGGAAGAATATTGACTCGGCATATGCAAATCAAAGTGATCAACGCTATAAATAAAGCCGCAAACAAAGCCTATACATTAAAGGATATTTTTAATTACTGAGTAAACCCCGTTAGAGAATTTTGTTCTCTAACGGGGTAAAAATAATATTAAAGCAAAACCAAAAAGGAGGTTTCTATGGTAATCGTAAAATTGATCATTAGCACAAGTATTCTAATATTTTTTCTATAATACTTCCGTAGATTCAGACCACTGGTTAAGGTGTAAAAATGTGGTAAAATCACTAAAACCAGGAGGGCAGGATGAAGAAGAAAAAGTATCCAAAAGAATTTA
>JAHISK010000042.1 GCA_018818105.1 Candidatus Omnitrophota bacterium
AATAAAGTGAGACGTTGTAGTTTTACCATTTGTCCCCGTAACACCAACAAACCTCAACTTATCATTTTTCAACCGGTAAAAATTATCCACCGCCTTGTAAAACTCCTTATTAATATTTTTCACAAATATTACCGGCTTTCTTTTAATAATACTGTTTATCTTGCGCTTATTTTTGACATCACAAACGAACACCGAAACTTTACCCTCTATGCTTAATAAAACAGAAAAAATATCAAACGTCTTTCCTTCTATCACAAAAAATAAATCTCCCGACAGCAAACGCCGAGAATCACGACTTATTCCTTTAGCGTTTAATTCTCGAGTTTTACTTTCCAAACTTAATTCAGGAAAAATCTGTTGTAATTTCATAACACAAATTTTTAATTTTGCTGACCCGCGCCAGCAAGAATAGTTTCTTCTTCCAAATATTTTACAGCCTTCTCAGCTATTTTTTGAAAAACCGGCGCGGAAACAACCCCGCCAAAATGAGATTTTCGAGGTTCATCCACAGTAACTCCTATCACTAAGGGAGGATGAACATCAGCAATAAACCCTATAAAATTAGCACGATACTTACTGGGTGAATACCTTCCTATTTTAGAATCATATTTTTGTGCTGTTCCAGTCTTACCTCCAACCTGGAATCCTTTTACCGCAGCCAACTTAGCAGTTCCATCATCAACAGCACCTATCAAAATTTTCTTAGCTCTCCGCGCGCCAGCCTGCGATATCACTCTAGTTTTTTTAACCGGTGTTTTTCTTAAAAAAAATGGAGCAGAAATATTTTCTACCATATACGGCTGAACTAAATACCCTCCATTAACAACAACGGCAAACGCCCGTACGAGCTGAATGAGATTAACCCCTACCTCTTGTCCAATAGGTATAATATACTGTGATGTTTTTGACCACTTTGACGGATCCTTTAAAGAGCCGTTAATCTCACCTGGCAAATCAATCCCGGTTTTACTGCCAAACCCTAATTTCTTCATGTACTTATAAACAACTTCCGGACCTAAAGAACTGGCAATCTTAGCAACTCCAATATTGCTTGACTTTTTAAATACCTCCGTGAATTTCAATTCACCATAAGGTTTCCAATCATGTAAATATGTTCCCGGAATCTTAAATTTACCATCTTCACAAAAAAACTTATCATCATCTGAAAATGCCCCTTCTTCAATAGCCGCGATGAGAGTATTCATTTTAAATACAGAACCCGGCTCAAACATCTCAGTTATAGCATAATTATTCATATACTCAACAGTCGCGGTTCTAACCTTATTCGGATTAAATGAGGGATAATTCGCTAGCACTAAAACCGCCCCATTTTCCGCGTTCATAACTATTACACTCCCCTTTTTCGCGCCAAATTCCATTACGGCATCCCGTAAATACTCCTCAGCCCAATACTGAAGCTGCATATCAATAGTCGAAGTAACATCAACTCCCGGCTGCGGCGTTATTATCTGCGGACTAAGAATAATTTGCCGAGAAGCGGAATCCTGCAGAATCCGCACCCAACCTTCTTTACCTCTAAGATCATCGTCATAAACTAACTCAAGCCCACTTAACCCTTTATTATCTAACCCAACTAATCCTAATGTAGCCGCAGCTAACTCATCCTGAGAAGAAAACCTTTTTTCTTCTTTCAGAAAACCAATGCCTCTAATCCCTAAAGATTTCATTTTATTCCTTTCATCCCAAGCAATCTTTCGTTTTATCCAAACAAACCGTTTATCCTTTCCTAGAAGTTTACTGATTTCATTTTTATCTAGTTCTAAATTCAAAGCCAAAACCCGCGCTGTTTGATCAATATCCCCAATAAGATACGGATCAGCAAAGATAGAGTAACTACTCACTCCCGTAGCAAGAACCTTACCTGTCCGGTCAAAAATATTTCCTCGTTTACCTTCCAAAGGAATCAAGCGATAATGCTGTTTTTGGGCAAGATTTCGTAAGAAATTTTTTCGGAATATCTGTAAATAAGCGATTCTAAGGGACAAAACCACAAAAAGAAAAACAAACGCGATGTATATGTACTTAATTCTAGATCTATATTTCTTCCTCACAATCAATTAAAAGTGTATTAAATCATAATCCTGTAGAGTTCCCCGCTATAGCAAGACAAGCAAACATGCCTGAACCATTTGAAGGAATACAATATTAGAGGTACGGGCATGCCCGCACCCTACAGATTTTAAATAAATATTATTCGTTTTCCTCTGCCAATGCGGTAGAAGAAGCTGAGGGAAATTTCAAGAAACTATTATATAAAAAGGCTAATTTACTCTCACCTATAGGACCTTTTTCACTTTTTAAATTCAAAGCCAGTTTTCTCTGTTTATCCACAACGCTAAAATCATTATCTTGTGCCCATTGATTAACCTTGACCAGAGAAATCGATTTAGCAAAATTATACATCAAATAGTCTTTTTTATCAATAAGTTCGTTGTACTTCTGAGAATTCTGACTTAATTTATACGCGTGAACATAAACGCCAACCTTCTGGTGAAGATATAAAAAGGAAAACCCAAAGATAAGACCAATAAAAATTACAGATAGTTTATTCATAAAAATCAACAAATTTTCTCTGCTACCCGCAACTTAGCTGAACGGGAAGCACTATTTTCATCTATCTCATTTTCTGTTGGCGTAAGTGGTTTCTTAGTAAGTATTTTCAATACTCCTAATGAAGCGGCTGATTTAAAAGCGTGTTTAACAATTCTGTCTTCTAATGAATGAAAAGAAATAACACCAATCCTGCCCCCTTTATTAAGCAACGAAATACTCTGAGACAATGCTTTTTCTAAAACTTCTAATTCTCTGTTCACTGCGATACGTAATGCTTGAAAAATTCTTGTGGCGGGATGAATCCTAGAGCGATGACTCCTTGCGCCAACAGCTTTTGTAACAAGCTGAGTTAACTGCGTGGTAGAAGAAATCGGCGAAATTTTTCTCTCGTTAACAATAAAATAAGCGATTCGACGAGAATATCTTTCTTCTCCATATTTTCTGAAGATATGTATTAACTCTTCTTCACTCAAATTATTCACCAAATCATACGCGCTCAAAAAGTATTTTCTATCCATCCTCATATCCAAAGGTCCTTCTTTTAAAAAGCTAAACCCCCGATCAGAAATACTTAACTGATACGTTGAAATCCCTAAATCAAGAAAGAAAACATCTATACCATACATACCATTACTAAACGGCGATTGATCTAAAGCTTTAAACCCTTTTAAAATTTGATCAATTTGAGAAAAATCCCCCTGAACCAAAGAAAATCTTAGCGCGAATTGTGCCAGATTATTTCTAGCAATATCAATAGATTCATGATCTCTATCTATGCCAATAAAAAAAGATTCTTTTGGCATAACTTCTAAAAATTTATAAGCATGAGAACCCATACCTAAGGTACCATCAACAACTATCCTTTTATTTTTCAAATCAAGGAATTCTAATACTTCCCTATACATCACAGGATAATGTTTAATTTTATTTACCATTTGTTCTAGAATGTTTACTGTACTCATTTTTCACTCTTTATTCCCATTTTCTGCGCCCATCAGCGTTTTACCCCGTTAGAGAACAAAATTCTCTAACGGGTTTTACTCAAAGAGATTCTCTGCTGCTTCTTCAAATTTTTTCCTATTTATCTGATAAAACTTATTCCAAGTATCTTGGTCCCAAATTTCAATTCTATCGGCAACTCCAATAATAATTATATCCCTGTTAATATGCGCGAATTCTTTAAGATAATCTGAAATACCTACTCTACCTTGAGCGTCGATATCAATCTCCTGCGCCCCGCTAAAATATAACCGATTAAATGATCTGGACTGCTGTTTTGCGAACGATATCGATTTTAATTTTTCTTCTAATTTCACCCAAATTTCTTGATGAAAAAGAAACAAACACCCATCAAGACCGCGTGTAATATAGAACTTTTTCTGTTTTAAACTTTTTATCTTCTCGCGAAATTTTGCCGGAAGGATAAATCTATCTTTATTATCTAACGTATGGGAAAATTCTCCGTACCACATATTCCACTTTCCTCCACTTTAATCCACAATATGAATATAAAACTTATAGCACCATTTGTCAAGGCATTTTCATAAATAAATTACTATGCCACAACAAGTTGTGTATGATTTAGGCTGGTATACTATATTTGGGATATATGGGTGGAAATATTTTGCAAAAAATTTGAGATACCGTAGGGGCGCTGCTTGCCCACGCCCGTTTATTGATAATAATAATTCCATGTATATGATTAGGCATAATAACGTAATGATCTAATTCAATATTATCGTATTGAATTGGTATATTATTCCATTGATTTTTTATAATTTGACCGATTGTTGATAATTTTATAT
>JAHISK010000043.1 GCA_018818105.1 Candidatus Omnitrophota bacterium
AGGCGGAGTCGCTAAAAAAGATATTGTAGTGGCAAAAAACTATTTAACAGAAAAAGAATTAAAAATTTTAAATAATTTGGTTTCGGGATATTTTGATTTCGCGGAAATTCAGGCTATGAAGCGCAAGTCGATGCATATGAAAGATTATATCAAGCAATTGGATAACATTTTGTCAGCAACCGGTGAGAAATTATTATACGATGCCGGAGGGATGAGTCACAAAAAGGCGTTTGATAAAGCCGAATTGGAATATAAAAAATATCAGGAAAAAACTTTAAGTGGGGTGGAAAAAGTTTTTTTAGAAAGTGTTAAGGGGTTGGAGAAGAAGGTTAAGAAAAAAAATAAAGGTAAAAAATAATAGTTTTATGAAGAAATTAAAAGTAGAATTAGAAAATTGTTATGGAATAAAAAAACTTAATTATGAGTTTGATTTTTCAAATTGCAAAACTTTTGTAATCTATGCTCCAAATGGAGTTATGAAAACATCATTCGCAAAGACTCTTAAGGATATCGCAGATGGTAAGAAGCCACGAGATCAAATTGATGATACGTTAACGCCTATTAGCAATTTTTATGTAGATGATTCTAATGTACAAATTAACCCTGACGAAATATGCGTCATAGAACCTTATAATGAGAAAGCTTTTAATTCTGGTCCAAGAAAAGGGGTCAAGTCTGTAATTACATCATCGGCTGTTTTTTAGTTTATATATTGGGCCTCGTACTTAAATGGCGGGTTAAACGCGCGAGAAGCGCCTTTAACCCGAAGTGCTTCGGAGGAGTATGATGAAATAATAAAGGTAGTGCGTTCGGGTGTCTAAATACCAAAAAAATCTCTTTGACATTTTTCCGGAGAGCCTCGGACATGTCATCCAAAAGTTTTTATCAAAACTTTTGGATGACCTTATATACAGGTTTTACAATATATAAAACTTTCCTTGTTTTCTTCTACCGATAATTTAATGCACCGCCCGGCCGAACTGCGGAGAGTTCGGCACTTCCTCGGACATTTCGTCCTCGGTCGCTGGACGCTCACCTCTGTGTGACCGAAGGCTACAGCCGTAGGAAATGCCGAAAGCATTCCATATTTATACTATTAAGGTAGCGTCGGCCTCGGGCTTCCTGCTGTAGCGAAGCGAAAGTCCCGTTAGTAAGCGTAGCGAACTTCACGGGACGCTCAGAGCCTGCGGAAACAGCGCTATCGTGCAATCATAGCGTGGTTATGATACCCTTCCTCCCCGACAGTCGGGACTAATTCGACTACAGCCTCAACTTTGTTTCGGCTAAGTCTCATTGAGCAGTCACCCGCTGGAGTTTACCCTTGACATCTTTGATGTCAAGGGTCGGGCTTTTTGGGAAAAACAAAAAATTTTTTATAATCGGAAAATCTTTTTTTGATGCCGGCGGGAAAAAGAGAAAATAAAGCCCTCCTCAAACAGGTGCCATCGTCAGGGTATGTTTTGCTTTCAGCAAAACATACCGCCAAACATCCCCCGACCACCCAAGCCGTCGCAGTCGGGCGGCTTCAACCCCGATAAATCGGGGTTTCCGCTTCGCCCTTTGTGCGCCAGCTTTCCCCTAAAGAGGAAGCAGATACCTGTATCAAATATTCAGCAAACACTTCTGTCTTTTTTTCAAAAAGCCAGAACAGTCCGCAATGCCAAAAGACATTCCGCCTTGCGGCAGAAAGACTTTTGCCCTTCGGGTTCGCGTTGCTTTGATGAATATTTGGGTTATTTTTATATGCTCTTTTGTCTGGTTAAGTTTTGATTGCTATTAAATTGCTTGTATTATATAATATGGAATCGTATGGAATCTTAAGGAATATTATTTTAGCATTAGTCTAATCCCGAATTACTTTAAAGCAGGTGCGCAATGGACTTAAAAGATTATCTGACTGTTGAAGAAGTTGCAAAGAGAATCCATCTCACAGAAGAACGGGTGCGGGAGCTTATCAATCTTAAAGAGATTAAGGCCACTAAGATAGGCAGATGGTATATCCACCCAAAGGATTTAGGAGAGTTTATTAAGGCGAGGACGAATAAATAGAAAAAAATATGTATTTAATAGACAATTACAATAATTTATTAGGTGATGATTTAAAAAAGACATTGCAAAAAGACTGCAAATTGCGTATTGCCGCCGCGTGTTTTTCAATGTATGCTTTTGAATGCTTAAAGACTGAACTAAAAAAAGTTGATTTTTTAGAATTCATTTTTACTTCCAAAACTTTTCTACCTGATGAAGTGTCTGACAAGATTAAAAAAGAGAGGCGCGAATTTCATATTCCCAAAATAAACCGGGAAAGAAGCCTTTATGGTACGGAGTTCGAGATTCATCTTAAAAATAAACTTACTCAAAGGGCTATCGCGAAGGAATGCGCGAACTGGATTAGAGAAAAGGCTAAATTTCGTTCTAATAAAACAAATGCTCCTATGCAGCAATTTGCCTGCGTAGAGAATAAGGAAGGAACGGTTGCCTATGCGCCATTGCATGGTTTCACGGCTGTTGATTTAGGTTATCAGCGCGGCAATGCTGTTTCCAACATAGTGCATAAAATTGATGAGGCACCATTAGCTCAAACATATATGCAGTTATTTGACCAGATATGGCGTGATGAGGACAAATTCAAAGATGTAACCGATGTTATCTGCGCTCATATCGAATCTGTTTATCAGGAAAACTCTCCTGAAAAAATATACTTTCATATGCTCTACAATATTTTTAACGAATTTCTCGAGGATATAAATGAAGATGTGCTTCCCAATGACCTCACCGGCTATAAAAATACGTTAATCTGGCAAAAGCTTTACAATTTTCAGAAAGACGCGGCTATCGGCATAATTAATAAACTTGAAAGTTATAATGGGTGTATCCTGGCAGATAGTGTCGGATTAGGGAAAACTTTTACAGCTTTAGCAGTTACCAAATATTATGAGTTACGCAACAAATCAGTACTTATATTATGTCCCAAAAGAATAGCTGATAACTGGCTGAATTTTAACCGGAACTTGAAGACAAACATATTGGCTAAGGATAGATTTAACTATGACGTTTTATGTCATACCGATTTGCAGCGCACATCAGGAGAATCTTTCGGAACCCCTTTAAGTAAAGTGAATTGGGGTAATTATGATTTGCTGGTTATTGATGAATCACACAACTTTCGCAATAACGATGTTTATAGAGACCGCGAAACCCGTTACCAGAAATTGATGAATTCTGTTATTCGTGATGGTGTAAAGACTAAAGTCCTAATGTTGTCAGCTACGCCGGTAAATAATCGTTTTAATGATCTACGGAATCAATTAGCCCTGGCATATGAAGGAGATTCACAGTATTTAAGTGATAAACTTCGCCTCGGCCGTAGCGTGGAAGATATTTTTCGCCAGGCACAGGGTATCTTTAATCAATGGTCTAAACTCCCGGCGTCAGAACGTACGGCATCAGCAATTCTGGAAAGACTGCATTTTGATTTTTTTGAGTTATTGGATAGTGTTACTATTGCTCGTTCACGGAAACATATTCAGAAATTTTACGATGCCAAGGAATTTGGAACATTCCCTGACCGTTTAAAGCCCCTTTCTTATCGGTGTCCTATAACTTTGCGGGATGATGTTGTTGGTTTTAATGAGATCTATACGAAATTATCAGAATTGAAGCTTTCTGTTTACGCGCCTGTCAGTTATATATTGCCTAGCCGCTTGAGGAAATACGAAGAGCTCTACGATACAGACGTTGAGAGAGGCGCGGGTAAACTGCGTCAGGCTGATCGTGAACGAAGCCTGCAAAACCTAATGACAGTAAATCTACTTAAGCGTTTGGAAAGCTCTGTTGAAGCTTTTCGTCTGACACTTACGCGTCTGCAAAAATTTAATTCTGAAATGCTGGATAAAATTACGCGGTATAAAAATAATGGAACTGGCAATTCAGTAAATGATCTGACAGACTCCTTAAAAAACTTAGAGGCTGAAGAAGATGATCTCACGGATCTTGAATCAAATAAGACTGGCGGTAAAATTCAAGTTGAGTTTGAGGATATGGATCTTGATTCCTGGGAGTATGACCTGGGTAAAGATTTAGAGGTTATTAATTTCTTGTTAGATGATATGCGCAAAGTAACACCGGAAAATGACGCGAAATTAAAACATATTAAAGCGCAAATAGAGAATAAAATTTCATCTCCGATTAATACTAACAATAAAAAAGTTTTGATATTTTCCGCTTTTGCTGATACGGCTAATTATTTGTATGAAAACTTAGCCGATTATTTTAAAAAAGCGCATAATTTGCATACAGGAAAGGTAACAGGCAAAGACGCGCCTAAAACCACTCTTGGCGCTGGATATGATTTTCAAACCGTATTAACATTTTTTTCTCCGAAATCAAAAGAGAAAGACCTGATATTCCCTGATGAACCCGGCGTCATTGATATTGTTATAGGCACAGACTGTATATCCGAAGGGCAGAATCTTCAGGATTGCGATTATGTGATCAATTATGATATTCATTGGAATCCGGTGCGGATTATTCAGCGTTTTGGCCGTATAGATCGCATTGGATCAACTAACAATGTTATTCAGCTTGTTAATTATTGGCCGGATATCTCACTTGATGAGTATATTAATCTTAAAGAACGTGTTGAAAGCAGAATGGTTATAGCTGACGTTACGGCTACCGGCGATGATAATGTGCTCTCAAATCAATCACAGGACATAGTGTACCGCAAGGAACAGCTCCGCCGCCTTCAGGACGAAGTTATCGATCTTGAAGACATGAAAACAGGTGTTAATATTACTGATTTAGGGCTTAATGATTTTCGTATGGATTTAGTTAATTATGTGAAAACAAACAATGATCTCGCGGGAATGCCAAATGGCTTGCATGCTCTTGTTTTGGCAAAACCTGACTTAGGATTATTCCCAGGAGTTATTTTTATTCTACGCAACAGGAATGAGGATGTAAACATAAACCAGCATAACAGGTTACACCCTTACTATTTGGTATATGTTAACGACAAAGGTGAAGTTATTATAGACCATACGCGGATAAAAAAACTGCTTGATTTAGTGCGGAGCAGCTGTAACGGCGCATCGGAACCAATCCTTAAGCTTTGCAAGCAGTTTAACGGTGAAACAAAAGACGGCCGCCAAATGTCCAGGTATTCCGAGCTTCTGTGTAGAGCGATACAGTCAATTATTCAGGTAAAAGAAGATAAAGACCTCGACAGCTTGTTTTCCGGCAGTAAAACAACAGCTTTGTTGGATACCATCGCGGGTTTAGATGATTTTGAGTTGATTGATTTCCTGGTGATAGAGGAACCGAAAATATGAGCGTTATCTATGATTTTCCCAAGCAAACAGCTTATGGCAAGATGATGCCGAAAAGTAAAATTTATCAGTATGCCAGTCCGGGAACGCGCGTCAAAGAGCTTTTTGTGCGCGAGGTTGATAAGATAATCTGGTCGTATAAACTTTCTCCTCAAACGCTCAATTTGTCCGCGAGTGGTTTTGTAAAAGAAATACAGGTTATCACGATTTATTTAAAGAGTATGGATTTAAACATTGATGTTCTTAGGACAATTGACAAGGCCATACCGTCACCCGTTATTTTTGTATTACTGGCTAATAACAAAACGCGCTATAGCGCGGCTTATAAGCGCAGGAATGAAGCTGACAGATCAAAATGGGTTGTCAGTGAATATTTTTCTTCACAATGGATGAAAAAGGATAAACAGCGACAACCTTTACCCATTGCTTTAAATCTGAAAACTTTGTATGAAACATTGATAAAAAATTTCATTTCTATCAAGCCTATTCCTGGCGAGAGTATGGAAGTATTTATAGCGCGCGTTGAGAAAATAGGAATGAAGAAACGTGAGGCCGAAAAGCTTCAAGCTAAGATCAGAAAAACAAAGCAGTATAACCGTAAGGTAGAACTGCATACTGAATTAGGAAGTCTAAAAAAAGAGATCAAGGCGCTAAGTCGTTAAAAGGTATTCTAAAAATTAAGGAGTTATACTCATGGATAAGCCAAAAATGCATTCCCCCGATTTTACGGATGAGAATATTGAAAAATTAGCCGAACTGTTTCCGAATTGTGTAACAGAAAATAAGGATGACAAAGGAAATATAAAGAAATCCATTGATTTTGACCAGTTGCGTCAGGAGCTTTCCAAAAATATTGTTGAAGGCCCGCGGGAACGCTACTCATTGAATTGGCCGGGCAAGCGGGAAGCCCTTTTAACCGCTAATGCCCCCATAGCTAAAACTTTACGCCCTTGCAGAAAAGAGAGCGTAGACTTTGATACTACACAGAATCTATTCATTGAAGGTGATAACTTGGATGCACTTAAACTTATGCAGGAGACCTATCTTGGCAAAGTCAAAATGATCTATATTGATCCGCCGTACAATACCGGCAATGATTTTATTTACGAGGATGATTTTGCCCAAACTTCAGAAGAGTTTTTAAAAAAATCTAATCAAAAGGATGAAGAAGGCAATCGGTTAGTTGCTAACACTGAATCTAACGGGAGGTTTCATTCCGACTGGCTTTCGATGATGTATTCGAGATTAAAGCTTGCAAGGAATTTGCTTAAGGATGATGGGGTGATTTTCATTAGCATTGATGATGGAGAAGTTGATAATTTAAATAAATTATGTAAAGAAATTTTTGGTGAAAAGAATTTCATAGATATATTTTCTTGGGTAAAGACAGAAACGCCTGCAAATTTAGCAAAAAAAACAAAAAAAGCAGTTGAATATTTATTGTGTTACCAAAAAACTAATCAAGTTAGTGATTTTAAAGGATTGTCTAAAGAAAGTAAAGCGAGTAATGGTTTGATGAATCAAACAAATAATGTACACGAATTAATTTTTCCAGAAAATAAAGTCGATACAGGTATAAAAGATGGAATTATTAAAGCGGGAGAATATGGGACTAATAACTATAAGATTGACCTGTTAGAGGATACCGAAGTAAAAGAGGGGTATTTTGTAAAACCTGTTAAATTGAGAGGGAGATTCAAATGGGGGCAAGCAAATTTAGATAAAGAAATTGCGATGGGAACTAAGGTGTCTATAAGAACCGAAAGTTTTTCGCCTTCTTATGAAAGAGAAGAGTATGCGCCAGAAAAACCTTGGAATTTATTGAATAGATCTTTTGGGGTTGGCACCAATGAAAATGCAAGTTCTGAATTAGATAAATTAATGGGAGTAAAAAATATCTTAGATTATCCGAAGCCGACATCTTTATTAGAGTATATTTTAAGCTTCTTGAAATCTGATAAAGATGAAGTAAATAATGATATAATTCTAGATTTTTTTGCGGGGTCTGGAACAACAGCTCATGCAGTGATGCAACTCAACGCTGAAGATGGAGGCAATCGGAAGTTTATTATGGTGCAAATTCCTGAGTTATGCGATGATAAATCAGAAGCGTATAAAACAGGCTTCAAAACCATTGCAGATATTGGCAAAGAACGAATTCGTCGCGTTGGCAAAAAGATAAAAGAAGAAAACGCGGCAACCCCGCCTAATCTTGATATTGGATTTCGTGTCTTTAAAGTGGATTCTTCAAACATGCGGGATGTTTACTATAATCCGGATGCTTATTCGCAGGATACCCTTTTTAAAATGACTGATAATATAAAATCTGATCGAACGGAAGAGGATTTACTTTTTCAGGTGCTTCTTGACTGGGGTGTGGATTTGGCTTTGCCGGTTTCCAAAGAAAAGATAGCAGGCAATGATGTGTTTTTTGTCAGTGATAATGCCTTGGCGGCTTGTTTTGTGAAAAAAGGTGAAATCACAGAAGACTTTTGTAAGGAATTGGCCAAACGGAAGCCTTTGCGGGTTGTATTTCGTGATGACGGTTTTAAGGATGACAGTGTAAAAATTAATGTAGAGCAGATTTTTAAACTCGCCTCTCCGCATACGGAGATTAAAACCATATGAGTAACCATAAAAGACACAAAAAAGATGAGCCGGAACGGTCCAGGGGCGCGATCATGGTTTATCAATCTGATGACGGCCGGGTAAAGCTTGACGTTCGGTTGGAGGATGAGACGGTATGGTTGACGCAAAAGCTTATGGCGGAGTTGTTTCAGGTAAAACCGCAGAATATTACCATGCATTTGAAGAATATCTATTCCGAAGGGGAGTTGTCTGAAAAGGCAACTTGTAAGGATTTCTTACAAGTTCAGAGCGAGGGAAATCGCAAGGTATCAAGAAAGCAGAAATACTATAATCTCGATTCCATCATTTCAGTTGGTTACAGGATAAAATCTCATATTGCTACTCGTTTTCGCATTTGGGCTACTCAGCGGCTTAAAGAATATATAGTAAAGGGTTTTGCTATGGACGATGAACGGCTGAAAGAAGCTGGAAGCAGCCGCTATTTTGAAGAGCTGTTGGCCCGTATTCGGGATATCCGTTCATCGGAAAAGGTGTTTTGGCGAAAAGTACTGGATATTTACGCCACCAGCATTGATTATAATCCAACTTCTGACGCTTCAAAACTTTTTTTCAGGCAAGTACAAAACAAAATGCATTGGGCCGCGCATAATCATACAGCCGCGGAATTGATCTATGCCCGCGCGGATGCCAGGAAGCGCGATATGGGTATCACAAACTATCCGGGCAGAAAATTGCTAAAACGGGATGTGGAAATCGCGAAAAATTATCTGTCTGAAAATGAGCTGAATATTTTAAACCGCGTTGTTACCGCTTATCTGGAAGTAGCGGAATTACAGGCGTTAAATCAGATCCCGATGACTATGAATGATTGGATTGAACGATTACATCAGTTTCTAACTATGACAGGCCGGGAATTGTTAAGTCATGCCGGAAAAATCACTCACGAAGCCGCGTTGCGTAAAGCCTGGGATGAATACGAAAAGTTTCGGCTGAAGCGGTTGAATGAACCCACCGAGGTTGAAAAACATTTTATTGAAGCTGAAAAAGGGCTTAAGCGGATAGAATCTAGCAAAAAAAGTCATTTGCGAAAGCCTGACAACAGCGGCAAAGGTGATATATGAAATTAAAATTTAAACACCAGGCCTTTCAATCAGACGCTGTTGGCGCGGTTACAGATTGCTTTAAAGGGCAGCCGCCCGGGCAAGGAATTCGATATCGGTTGGATCCCGGAGTTCAGAAAAAAAGAGAAAAGCAGCTTGAATTTGATAAAGCAGGTTTTCGGAATTTTAATATTGAGCTTAATGAAGCTCAAATTTTAGATAATATCCAGGCCGTACAAAAACGTCAGAACCTGCCTATTTCTCCTAGTTTAGTTAAAAGTTCAGTTTCTCCTATTAATTTAGATACGGAAATGGAAACTGGAACAGGAAAGACTTATTGCTATATTAAAACCATTTTTGAAATGAACAAGCAATTTGGCTGGAATAAATTCATTATTGTTGTGCCCAGCATCGCTATCAGAGAAGGCGTTCATAAATCGTTTGAAATAACTGCCGAGCATTTTCTGGAAAGTTATAGTAAGAAGATCAAGTTTTTTATTTATAACTCCAAACAATTGCATAATCTTGAAAGTTTTTCTTCAGACGCGGGGATTAACGTGATGATTATCAATGTCCAGGCGTTTAACGCCAGAGGTAAAGACGCGCGCCGTATTTATGAAGAACTGGATGGCTTTGAAAGCAGAAAGCCGATTGATGTCATTAAAGCGAATCATCCTATTTTGATATTGGATGAACCGCAGAAAATGGAAGGTAAGAAAACTTTGGATTCGTTCGCGGAATTTAATCCAATGATGATCCTGCGCTATTCGGCAACCCATAAAACTATTCACAATAAAATATACCGTCTGGACGCGTTGGATGCTTATAACCAGAAACTGGTAAAAAAAATAGCTGTCCGCGGCATATCCGTTAAAGGATTATCAGGGACAAACGCTTACCTTTATCTGGAATCCGTTGAAATTTCGAAGAAAAGTCCCCTCGCGCGAATAGAAATGGAGATCAAACAAAATAAAGATATCAAACGGATTGTTCGTAAGCTAGGCAAAGGTGATAACTTATATGACCGCTCTAACGGATTAGATCAATATAAGGGGTTTGTTATTTCGGACATTAACGCGATTACAGATACTGTCAGCTTCACTAATGGTGTGGGATTAACGGCTGGCGATGCTGTTGGAGATATTAACGAAACCGCTTTAAGGCGTATTCAAATTCGTGAAGCGATTAAAGCCCATTTTGAAAAAGAGCAGGTTTTGTTTCATAAAGACATTAAGGTTTTGACTCTTTTCTTTATAGATGAAGTGGCAAAATACCGTGTTTATAACGAATCCGGGGAAGAAGAAGGCGGTCAGTATGCCAAGATTTTTGAAGAAGAATATACAGACGCGCTTAATGAGTACGGTTTTCTGGATAACCTTAAGTATAAGAAGCATTTAGACGATATCCCTGTAAGTAAAACGCATAATGGTTATTTTTCAATCGATAAAAAAACAAAGAGACTGGTTGATCCCCAAACAAAGAAACGATCAACCGAAAGCGATGATGTGGACGCGTATGATTTAATTTTAAAAGATAAAGAACGATTGCTTTCGTTCGAAGAGCCTACACGTTTTATCTTTTCTCATTCAGCGCTTCGCGAAGGCTGGGATAACCCAAATGTGTTTGTCATTTGTACGCTTAAGCATAGTGACAGCATAATTTCCAGGCGGCAGGAAGTCGGGCGGGGATTACGTATTTCAGTAGATCAGTTTGGTGAGCGTCAAGATAATCCTATAACTTTACATCAAACCAATGTTTTGACCGTTGTTGCCAGCGAAAGTTATAAAGACTTTGTTGCCGGATTGCAGAAAGATATCAGTGAATCTCTTTCAGAAAGGCCTCGGGTTGCTGATGAAGCATATTTTACC
>JAHISK010000044.1 GCA_018818105.1 Candidatus Omnitrophota bacterium
AAAGAAATCAAAAAACTATTAAAAGCTCCTGATATTCATATACCAATAGGCTATCGAGATCGGACCATCTTAGAAGTGTTTTATTCAAGCGGAATCAGACGTCAAGAACTAGTAAATCTTAAACCGCAAGACGTAGATTATGAAAAAGGATTTTTAAGAGTAAACCGTGGAAAAGGGGGGAAAGATAGGGTTGTGCCTTTAGGAAGAATTGCTTGTAAATATTTAGAAAACTATATCAAGTTAGTAAGAATCGATTTGCGCCGAATTAAAAATTGTGAATATCTATTTATCTCCACTCTTGGCAACCAAATGGAAGTCAGCACACTGCGTCGAATGATTAACCGATACGTTAAAAAATCCAGGATAGAAAAACGAGTAACGCCGCACGTATTTAGACACTCAATGGCTACGCACCTTATACAAGATAAAGCCAATATTCGGTGCGTGCAGGAAATCTTAGGCCATAAATCATTAGACACAACGCAAATATACACACAAATAACCATAACCGATTTAAAAGAAGCCCATAAAAGCCATCATCCCCGAGAAAAAGAGAAGATATTTTAACCTCTTAAAAAAACCTAACCGAAATCGATATTTTTGGTATAATAAAGTCATTCCGTGGAGGCGGGATACCCTTAATAATAGTAAATTAAGGTGGTAGAAAATTGCTCTTTAACAAACAGGGAATCCAAGCAGGGTCATAACTATTTAGCTTTGAAGCTGGTAAAGCCCAAGCCCCAATTGATGGGGATGGAGGCAGGGTATCTGTCAGGGTCCAGGGGCAAGGGTCAGGGGTCAAGGAAGAAAAGATATACATTGGATCGCTCTTTGAAATACAGAGGACAGAGGATGGAGGACAGACGACGGAGAAGATAAAGAAACATATCTTTGCCGGCAGTCAGAAAGTCTGTACGATTGAACCGGAGCATACATATTATACGCACAGTGATCACTTGGGCAGCAGTAGTGTGATAACGGATGAGAATGGGGATGAAGTAAGCCGGTTAGATTATCAGCCATATGGAAGCGTAGCAAGACAGACTGGCAGTGATGTAGTAACACGCAAGTTTACGGGGAAAGAGTTAGACTCAACAGGGCTGTATTACTTTGGAGCAAGATATTATGATCCTGAAATCGGAAGATTTATCCAGGCCGATCCAACTATCCAACATCCGTATGACCCACAGGACTTAAACCGATACGCCTATTGTAGAAACAATCCGATAAATCTAGTAGACCCAACCGGCTACGGCTGGTTTAAGAAGTTCTGGAAGCAAATTGTAGGCGCGTTTGTAGGTGCTTTGGTTACTGCGCTTACTTTAGGCGCGGGAGCGCCTTTAATGGTAGCTTGTTTTTGGGGTGGACTAACCGGAGGAGCTTTAACTGGCGGACTTGAAGGAGGAGTGAAAGGAGCTCTTATTGGAGGCGCGATAGGAGGCGCCTTAGGAGCAGTAGGCGGCTGGGGTGTTGGTAAATTTGGAGTGGGTTTTGGCGTGGGAATGCTTTTAGGCGGCGCAGGCGCTGCTTATGGTATGGGCGGCAGCGAAGGTATTCAGGGATTTGGCGCGGGGGTACTTGGAGGATTGGCCGGAAGTTTTGTGGGGCATAGTATTACTTCGTCCGGGCAGTTCCAGAATTGGAAGAGCCAAGAAGGAGCTTTTAAACAGAACGCTCAAACCATAAAAGCTAAGAGAGCGCTTAACATAGACAAAAAGAATACAACGGTTAAAGTTGTGTATCGCCCGTTAGGAGATGCGCAAGGAAATCCGGGAAGTCGGCTTGGCCCAAAGCATATGGCTATTGTTTCGGATCAGCTTAAAAATGGTAAGTGGGAAATGGGGCCAAAAGAGGGCATTATACAAACCACAAATACGGTTGGAGATTTAGAATTGTGGGGTACGCATGTTACAACTGAGAAAGCTATTAGTGCAGGTGGAGGGTACGCGCCGACTTATGACATAAAAGTTAACATTAGTGCCTTACGGGAAACGATAATCCTTTACGAAGAAACATTCGTCGGGATGCAGTACGACCCAATTAATCATAATAGTAATTACGCGGTTAACAGTGTCATTTATGGTGCGGGAGGAGATACTCCCACGGTAATTAGAGCGCCGGGATTCCCTAGTAAATCTAAATAAAATGAATAGACAGATATTTGCAATCTTATTTTTTGTTTTAAGCGTAGGTTTAATATTGCCTAAGGGGGGTGCTATGTCCGGCATAGATTATAGATTACAGATAAAAGAGAAATTTAAAAATATAGATTTATCCGACGGCGTAAATAAAGAAGAAGCAATTATAATTGCCCAGAATTATATTATTACTAGCAACAAAGATAAAATATTCGATTTAAAGAGTGCTAAGATATTTGGAGAAAATGATCCCTATTGGCCTTCGACTAGTTGGCATATCTCATTTAATATTATATCAAGAGATTGGCGTAGGCGAGGGTTAAAATGGGGAACTTTCCATGTTGATAAAAAGACAGGGGTAACAAAATATGGAGGAGAAGGACCCTCTTAAAATAGTTCAGGGAGATAGGAGATGGGGGTCAAATA
The DNA here is from genome assembly GCA_018818105.1 of Candidatus Omnitrophota bacterium. Lineage (GTDB taxonomy): Bacteria > Omnitrophota > Gorgyraeia > Duberdicusellales > 4484-171 > JAHISK01. The sequence continues at coordinate 2,565 of JAHISK010000044.1, forward strand.
GTCAATTAATAACCTACCAGAATAAATCAAAATAATAAAGGAAAGGAAAAATTAGCTCAAGTTTTAGATGTCGACCTTTAATAGTTACCTTTATCAGTGGGTAATTATAGTTGCAATGAAATCTTTTTTCAGTACAATATGGTTGAAAGGGGAGATTGATTAAAGGAGTACCTGTATGGAATTAAAAAGAGTTATTTTTGATTTAAGATATCAGCCTTTTTTTGCTTGGATAGATAAGAAAGGCGAAATACTTAATTTAATAAATGAAAGTAAATTATTTGATAGTCTAGGGTTTTCTGAGAATTTAATAGAGAGCAAATATGTTAAAGGGGATATTTTTAGAAATTTCAATTTGGGAATAACCATGTGCGTTACCAAATTATGGTCGCATCTGTTCCCAAATTAAATATGTATAGAATTGAGTGGTGAGAAGGGGTGATTTCCAAATTATTGAAAAAAATGGAGAAACAAATAATTTATGAGATAGGGGACGGAGTTAACTAATTAACTATTGACATCTTCTTTTTA
>JAHISK010000045.1 GCA_018818105.1 Candidatus Omnitrophota bacterium
ATCATATTCAACTCCGGATTTCATATTATTCCAAGCGTTAAACAAATCCTCATCATTCAACGATACCGCCCAAAGTCGTTTTACCGGTTTATTTATTTTATGATAGTCGTAAAAAGCGCGGAATATGCCTTCACCTTCTCGGTCTGGATCCGTAGCGCAAACAATTAAGTCTGATTGCCGGCATAAGTTAAGTAATAATTCTCCATGAATTTTAATGTCGTTATCCCGGTAACAATATTGAATCGGTTCAGGCATAATCGGCAGATCATCCATACTCCAATTTTTATATTTCGCGTCATATTCTACTGGTTCTAAAGTCCTCATTAAATGCCCAAAAAACCAGCTTAGGTAATAAGTTTGAGATTCATAATAGTTACCTTTTTTTACCAGTTTTTCTCCAGATATTTTTTGCAAAAGAGGAAGATAAAAGTCTCTAGCCTGCGAAGGCTTTTCAGCTAAAACGAATGTTTTCATTATTAATTATAGTTACCGCAATTTTTTTATGACTGTTGCAAAATATACCAGCATCATTTTTCTCATTTACTAAAAATTACGCTTAGACGTATCCCGCTAATTAGTCTTTCTTTTTGCCGCCGGTTTAATTGTTTTATTTGAATTCCGGGGTGGAATTCCGGAATTTCTTCTGACTAAGCTCTTGCTAATTATCGCTGAGCCTGACTAAGCATATCCTTAGCGTGTGACAATGATATCTTAGTTTCTTGCGACCCGCTCATCATTTGAGCTAACTCTTTAACTCTATTACTCTCAGTCAGTCGTAAAACACTAACAACTGTCCGGCCGGAATTAACTTGTTTAATTACTTTATAGTGAATATCCGCGAAAGATGCTATCTGAGGAAGATGAGTTATAACGATAACCTGCCGCCCCCAAGATAACTCCTTCAATTTCAATCCGGTAACTGTACCCAACCTTCCTCCAATTTGAGCGTCTATCTCATCAAAGATAAGTACCGGCACAGGGTCGGCTTTAACCAAAGCTTTTTTTAAAGCCATCATTACCCTAGCTGACTCACCCGAAGAAACAATACTAGCCAAAGGTTTCAACGACTCTCCGGGATTAGGACTAATATAAAACTCTACATCATCATAACCATCATTTTTGAACGCTGTTTTCTCAATTTTACAATCAAAAAGCACCTTACTAAATCCTAATTCTAAAAGCTCTTTTTCTATTATATTCTTAAGTGATTTTGCCACCTTAAAACGCTTTTTGCTTATCTGCTCAGCAACGCGGTTAAGTTCTTCTTCTAACTGAACTTTCTCTTTTCGAATCTCTTTATCACTATGTTCCAGATTTATGAGAAAATCATGCCGTTGCTGAGCCTGGTCAAAAAAAGTAATTACATCTTTAATCTCAGGTCCGTATTTACGCGAAAGACTGTTGTAAATATCACAAGTTTTATTAATCTGAGCAGTTTGGCCCGAATCAAAATTAAGATTTCGAGCGTATTCATTGAGCTTAAATAACAATTGGCTGCTTGTCTCCTGAATAAGATTCAAATCTTGGGCAAAATCATTAGTTGTCGTGTCAATATGATTTAATTTATTCATTAAAATAAAAGCTTTTCGAATACTTTCCTCTAAACCAATATTATCATCTCCTAACAAACTAGTCAGCTCGCTGGCATATTGACACAACTCTCCGATATTGTTCCTGCGAGTTTGTTCACCTAAGTAATCAGAATATTTTTCCTGATTCAAATCAACCTGAGATAACTCTTTTATCTGGTAAGATATCATATCAAGCTCACGCTCACGAGACTGAGTATTACGATGAATCTCTCGAAGCTGACAGTTAAGCTCAGAAAGCCTGTCAAAGTTACCGCGATATAAAGTTAAAAGATCATTTATGCCACTTAACCGGTCAAGCATTCCAATATGTGATTCTTTCAACAAAAGCATCTGATGATCGCAAGGGCCATGTAAATCAATTAAAATACTGCCAATTTTTTTTAACTGAGCAACCGTAACTGTTAATCCGTTTATCTTAATCTTATTTTTTCCATCTAAAGTATAAACGCGTGATACGATTAAAGAGGTTTCCTCTTTGCTTAAAAAATCCTTAAGCAGGTTATTCCTCTCCATAATTTCAGTAGATAAATCAAACACAACCTCAAGAACACAAGGCCGCGTGGAATCGCGAATCTGTGATGAATTCATCCGAGCGCCTAAACATATTCGTAAAGCTTCAATAATAATAGATTTACCAGCGCCGGTCTCTCCGCTCAAAGCATTAAAGCCAGCCCCTAACTCCAAAGACAAATCATCAATAAGGCCAAAGTTTCTTATAGTAATACTATTAATCATAGATAAATCATACCAGATAAACTCGAATTTTTAAATATTTTTAAATCTTATTGGTTGGTTTGATAGAAAAATCGGGATTTCCGATTTTCTTCATTGTAATTCGGGCGAAACCGTACTTAATTATTTTAAAAGAAAACCGCCGCCTTTTTCTTCTGACAAATCTTTTCGCGTTTTAAGGTCTAACCTTTGATTTCCTCTCTTTTTTCTTACACCCCGCTTTCTTTTTCTTAAGATTCATTAAACAGAATCTTAGTAAATTTATAATAATACAAATTTTCTTCGTTTAAAAGTGGCTGTCTCCATTTTATTGCTCTAAAACAGAAAGGTCATTAGGCGGAATAGATTTACTTATTTAGTCGGCAAAAATAATAGCTAAGGTAATTGTCCCTTAAATTTCAATAATTAAGTATGGCGTCCCCCGAATTTACGCTCCTTCTTACTGACGATTATTTCCCCGTTGAATCGAATGATTAATTCCAGGAACAACTACCTTATTTACCACCTTACCCCCGCACCAATCAATACGGTTTTTTCTTTGCGGGAGCCTAAAAAGCGGATAAAGACTTCGCCGTTACCTTTGAGTATACTGCGAATAAGCTCTATTTGGGCGCCAAGATTTTGGTTCAGTTCGTTCTTGAGCTTAAACTTCACGCTGTTTTTATCAGTCAGCTTAGCTTCGGCGTTAAAGGATATCGCGTAAAGCTTTCCTTTCTCATATTCCACCTCAAAGACCAATTTCCCTCGACCTTTTATTTTCCAATTGCCGTATAGGGTTACTGTCTGCTTGACCGGAACTTTTCCTTTTGATAGCCCTACTCCCACTTCGTAACTTATAGATTTATCTTTAAATATACCGACGCCGGTTTTAAACTTCAGAACCGAATCTGATCGATGCCCTACCAGATAGGTTATATGGGTTTTGTCGTTTATCTCCCAATGCCCCTTGAAAGTCAAGGTGCGTAGCTGCTTTTCTTTGCGGACAAGCTTTCCTGTTACATATTTATAAATCAACTGGTGGTTTTTGTTTGTCTCCCATTTGCCGTCAAAAGTCAAAAGGTTATGTTTACCGCCTTCTCTCTTTACCCCAAACGTCAGGCGGTTATTTTTATCGGCCTGCCATTTTCCTTTTAAATCTAATATATAGGTTTTTGTGATATTGTTTTTTGAGCGGGTAGTAATCGCGAACACAATAGAGTTTTTTTTAACGTCTAGAATCTGGCTTTCAAAGGTCAACTGGTCACTTACGCCCCTGCCTCGTTTATTCAGGGTAAGGCAAAGTTTATGATCTTTAGTTAAAGACCATTGACCGTTTAATTTAATTTGATGAGGCAATTGCGAACCTATTTTGCTGGGTATTTTGGCGTGATATTTCAGGGTATTGTTTTTATCTATTTTGAAAGTGCCGTCAATGACTTTGCGGAAGGCACGCACTTGGCTTTTATCCCCGGTCTTTTTAGCTATCAGGCGGTTGAAGGGGTCAAGTTCATATTTGATACGTTCCACGCTTCGTCCTTTATATTGTATTTCTTACTTTATTAATTTTTCAATAGCTATATTCAATGTAGAAGCTATCTTTTCTAAGTTTTTTAGGCCTATGCTCTTCTCTCCTCTTTCTATTTGGCCTACATATGCTCTATGGAGTCCAGCCTCATACGCAAGCTTTTCTTGTGTCCATCCTATTTTTTCACGATATTTTCTTATATTAAGTCCAACTTTTTTACTAATTTCTACCATAATATCACCTTTTAATATTATAGATTATACTACTTATAAGTCGACTACCTAAAGGTAGCATTAATCGTTGACAAGCTTGCTACTTATTGGTAGCATGGGCATATGATCAACAATACCTCTAATCCCCCAAACAACACCTTCATCTGGCAGGAATTGCTGGAAAATGCCCAAAGAATTGACCAATGGACCGAAAAACAACGGAAAGATTTCTTTTTTGCATTGGTTCAACAAGAATTCAGCGAAGGGAGAAAATGGCATCGGGAAATTATTAAATTGTTGATAGTAAATGTGGAGGCACGGAAAAATTTTATTCAATTACTTAGAATAAAGCTTATATAAATATATGATTTGGCTACTGAACAAATATCCTCTACTCTATCCTAAACCAAAATACATTTGGGCGAATATTCGCGTGCTGCACGAAACAGCAAAAGCTATTCTTGTTCTATATAAAGACACTAAAATCTGGATCCCAAAATCAAGGATACGGAAGATAAAATTGCGAAAGGATTATTTTTGGATTTACGCGCGAGAAAGTAATCTTAATAGCTAAAGACATCCTATAAAGATTAGGATGTCTTGTTAATCTGTGTAATCAGGTATAATCTTAATACAGATTTTATCTGAAGATTATACCAGGAGTCACTTATGCAAAAAAAATTAAATAATACTCAGCATCCACCCAACGAGTCTGCCTTGTTGGCAGAACTTCTCGAAATCGCCGAAGCCATTGAAAGATGGACTATCCCCCAGCGTAAAGACTATCTTTTCGGTCTCATTCAACGAGAATTCAAAGAAGGCAAAACTTTGCGTAGAAATCTAGTTAAGATTATGTTAATTAACAATAAGAAACGCCAAAGGTTTATCAGGTTAGTCAAATCAGGAAAAATTCATAAGTTAGAATAAAGGCAGGCGCTGTCCCTATTTTCGTAATTTAAGGATCTTATCTATTTTTTTATAGAGTTTTTCGATAGAAAAAGGCTTTTCAAGATAAGCATCCACCTCAACTTTTCTCTTTTTTACTTCTGAAATATGCGTAGCGGAGCAAAAAATAATGGAAACATCCTTTGTTTCCGGGTTTTCCCGCAGATGCCGGCAAGTTTGGAAACCGTCCATTCCCGGCATCAAACCATCAAGAAGAATAATATCCGGTTTACTTTCTGCAACCTTTTCTAACGCCTCCAAA
>JAHISK010000046.1 GCA_018818105.1 Candidatus Omnitrophota bacterium
AAGTAACAAGTAACAAGTAACAAGTAACAAGTAACAAGTAACAAGTAACAAGTAACAAGTAACAAGTAACAAGTAACAAGTAACAAGTAACAAGTAACAAGTAACAAGTAACAAGTAATAGGGAGAGAGGCTGTTAAAGACTTGATACCTGTGACATGAGACTTGAAACATTTAATGAAATCTAAATATGTGTTACTTGGTGCCGTGTACCTTGACGAGAGATAGAGTGTGTGTTAGGATAATTGGCATTTTCAGAATATTAGGATAAATTATGGTAAGATTCGTAGATAGTAGAGAACGGGAAAAAGAAATTTTGAATTTAGTCATAGAAAGCTATATTGATGAGTCTAAACCAATAAGTTCAAGTTATCTATGTCAAAAATATAATTTATCTTGTTCTTCCGCTACGATAAGAAATGTCATGGTGTCTTTAGAAAGACAAGGGTTTCTTTCTCATGTCCATACTTCTTCAGGCAGGGTCCCGACAAAAGATGGGTTTAAATGTTACGTGCGGAGTTTAACGGAAGAAGATTATATTAAAGATTATGCGGTTGATATCGTGGCCTATTTGCAGCGGATTTCAGAAGCTGGACAAGTAGTTAATAATATGCTTGATATCTTAGCTCAGATGAGCGGTTATACTTCGATGGTAGCTATATCTGGGAAAGATACCAAAATATTTTTTAAAGGGACAAGGTTCATGCTAGAACAGCCGGAGTTTGAAGATATCAAAATGCTTAAGGCTTTATTTTTTGCTTTTGAAACTAAGATGGATGAGTTTCAAGAAGTGTTGTTTAGGTATCTTGACGATGGCGTTAATATTCTTATTGGTGATGATATTGGAGTGGAAGAAATATCTGAGTGTTCGTTAGTGGTTTCTGGATTACGTCGAGAGCCGGTTACGTGCGCTTTTGGTTTGTTGGGTCCGGTAAGGATGAATTATGTGAGAGCGGCCTCTTGTTTAAATGCTGTTAACGGACAATTTAATGAGTTGATCGCGGAGTTGGTGGTATGAAAGAGGGAAAAAAAGAAAAGAAAGAAATGAAAGAAGAAGAGCAGAATAAAGAGGTTGATTTTTTGTCTGGGGAAGAAAGGAAAGAGTTAGAGAAAAAAACATCGGAGTATGAAGCTGTTTGGGATAAATATGTGAGGATGTGCGCGGAATTTGAGAATGCCCGGAAAAGATGGTCTAAAGAACGGGAAGATCTTATGAAGTTTGCTAATTTCTCGTTGTTAAAAGATATGGTTGTTATTTTAGATGAGTTAGGTCAGGCGTTAAAAATTACTAAAGAACATCAGGATTTCGAAAAAATAGTTCAGGGTATAGAGTTAACATACAATAATTTTAGTAAAATATTAAAGAATTCACAAGTTATGGCTATAGATGCCCAAGGAAAACAGTTTGATCCTCATATTCATGAAATAGTTGCCAGTAGAGAAGTCGAAGACGATAATCTTGAGCATGTAGTGTTAGAGGAAGTTATGAAAGGGTATATGTTGGGCGGCAAGGTGTTGAGGACTTCACGGGTTATTATTGGGATTAAAAAGAAACCAGAAACCAGTAAACAGAAACCAGAGGAAGAGAGTATAGAAGAAACGAAGGAAGAGGGAGGAGAGACGAGGGATGAGGTTTAATCAAAAGAAATTAGTAGTTGGTGTTAGTATTATGGCAACAGCGATTTTTGGCAATCCAAAAGAATGGCAAGCTAATGCTAGTGCAACTTCGGTAATAGTGAACCATACGCGAAACGTAAAAAGTGATGAGGTGTCTTATATCTTTTACAGAGATTACGAAAATATTGAATTGTTTATAAATGATAATAATAAAAATTAAGGAATGCCACGTGATCTCGCTTTGCTCGAAACGTGGCTAATTCCCACGTGCGCGCTTGTGCGCCACGTGGTCATTAGGAGGTAAGAAAATGGAACGTGTTATTGGAATTGATTTAGGAACGTCTAATTCAGCGGCAGCAGTTATGGAAGGCGGGCGCCCGGTAATTATTCCGTCAGCGGAAGGTACAACAGTAGGGGGAGGAAAAGCGTTTCCTTCATATGTGGCGTTTACTAAAGATGGTCAATTGTTAGTGGGGGAACCCGCGCGCCGTCAAGCGACAATTAATCCTGAAGGAACAGTGGCAGGGTTTAAAAGAAAAATGGGGACAACTCATAAATATAAGATTTTTGATAAAGAGTTTACGCCTCAGCAGCTTTCAGCGTTCATTTTACAAAAGATAAAGAAAGATGCCGAAGGGTATTTAGGTAGCACAGTTAATGAAGTTGTTATTACCGCTCCGGCATATTTTAATGATAATCAGAGGCAGGCAACTAAAGATGCCGGTGAAATCGCCGGATTTAAAGTATTAAGAATTGTTAATGAACCAACCGCGGCGTGTTTAGCTTATGGTTTAGGAAAAGAAGGTAAGGAACAGAAAATTTTAGTATTTGATTTTGGCGGAGGAACGCTTGATTGTACGATAATGGAGATGGCCGAAGGCGTGTTTGAAGTAAAGTCAACATCAGGGGATACTCAGCTTGGTGGACGGGATATGGATGAGGCGTTAATGAATTATATAATAGATCAGTTTAAACAGGATTCAGGCATTGATTTAAGGGGCGACCACATGGCAATGCAACGCTTAAGAGAGGGCGCGGAGAAAGCAAAGATAGAGTTGTCCTCAATCAACACCACTGACGTTAATTTACCGTTTATTACCGCCGATAAGAGTGGGCCTAAACATTTAGTTCTGCATATAACCAGGGCTAAGTTGGAGGAGTTAGTGAGACCTATTGTTGAAAAGACGCGGCATTCTGTAGAGCAGGCTTTAGCTGACGCTAAGGTGAGTCCGCGGGATATAAATAAAGTAATTATGGTTGGTGGTCCGACAAGAATGCCTTTAGTTCAGAGTTTTATTGAGGATTACGTGGGACAAAAGATTGAGCGCGGCGTTGACCCGATGGAATGTGTTGCTTGCGGAGCGGCAATTCAGGTAGGGATTATTAAGGGCGACGTTAAAGATGTTCTTCTCCTAGATGTTACACCGCTATCTTTAGGAATTGAAACTTTAGGCGGAGTGTGTACTAAACTAATAGAGAGGAATACAACTGTTCCTACTAAAAAGTCTCAAACGTTTTCAACCGCTGAGGATAATCAGACCGCAGTAACGATTCGAGTTCTACAAGGTGAACGGTCTATGGCCAATGATAATGTCGAGTTAGGCCGATTTGATTTAGTAGGTTTACCGTCAGCGCCGCGGGGTCTTCCTAAAATAGAGGTAACTTTTGATATTGACGCTAATGGTATAGTTCATGTTCATGCTAAGGATATAGGCACGGGGAAAGAACAGTCTATTAGAATAACCGCGCCGCAGAAGTTATCAGAAGAAGATATTGACAAAATGGTGAAAAACGCTGAGAATTACGCCCAAGAAGACAAAAAAAGAAAAGAGACAGTGGAGTTAAGAAATCAGACTGAAAATTTAGTCTACACAACAGAAAAATCGTTAAAAGATTATGGCGATAAAGTGGCTGATGATGAAAAGAAAAATATTGAAGAAAAAATAAACGCGGTAAAGGAAGTGCTGAAAAATCCTGACGCTGACAAAGATCAAATGCAAAAATCAATGGATGAGTTAATGAAAGCCGCGCACAAGTTGGCTGAAGAAGTTTATAAGTCTCAGGCGGCGCAGCAACAAGCGCAGCAGCAGCCAGGAGCAGGCGCTGATGCCGGAGCGGGAGCAGATCAAACAACGGAAAAAAAGAAAGGCCCCGATGATGTTATCGACGCCGAGTATAAAGAAGAGGACAAGAAATAGAAAATAGTTTTAAGTCTTAAGTTGTAGGTTTTAAGTTAAGAATACAGGAATTAAAGATCTTTAAGAATTAAACTTTAATCTATAACAGATATAGTCTATTGTAGTTTTTTAGTATTTTGTGATTTTTAAACTTTAAACTTTAAACTTTAAACTTTAAACTTTAAACTTAGAACTTAGAACCTATAACTTATAACTATATTTATGATGAGCAGTACACAACGAGACTATTACGAGATACTGGGGGTAAGTAAGGGGGCTTTAGTAGATGAAATAAAGAAAGCCTACAGAAAGCTTGCTATGCAATATCATCCTGACCGAGTTTCTGCTGATAAAAAGAAGGCATCAGAAGAAAAATTTAAGGAGATATCAGAAGCTTACGCGGTTTTAAGTGATTCTCAAAAGAAAGAGTTATATGATCAGTATGGTCATGCCGGAATAGATTCACGGTTTAGTACTGAAGATATTTTTCGAAACGCGGATTTTTCTTCGATATTTGAAAATTTCACAGGGGGAGGTATTTTTGAAGATATCTTTTCTGATTTTGGGGGTAGTTCGCGAAGTCGAGGAGGAGGCGGTCGTCGGCGTGGGCAGGATATTCAATTAGAGATGTCGATAACGCTGGAGGAAGCTGGATCCGGCGTTGAGAAAGAGATTGCTTATCATAGAAATGAAGGGTGTTCTCGGTGTTCTGGTACAGGTGCTGAACCGGGATCGTCAAAAATAACTTGTTCTACTTGTCGCGGCAGAGGCGCGGTTAGTAGTGGAATGGGATTCATAAGTTTTTCCCAAACTTGTCCTACTTGTAGAGGCGCAGGAGTAATTATTAAAAATAAATGTTCTGTTTGCGGCGGTCAGGGACGCATAAGAGATAGAAAAAAATTAAAAGTAACTATTCCTCCCGGCGTAGATACAGGGTCTGTTTTACGTTTAAGAGAGGAGGGTCATTACGGGGCAGGCGGGCGAGGTGAGTTGTATCTTCATATATCAGTGAAACCTCATTCGGTTTTTAAGCGTGACGGCGATGAGTTAATATGTGAAACAAAAATCAACTTGTTGCAGGCAGTATTAGGCGCTGAAATAGAAGTTCCTACATTGGCCGGTAAAGTTAAAATGAAAGTTCCTTCAGGAACGCAGCCGCATATGACATTTAGGCTGAGAGATAAAGGATTTTATAATTTGAGAACAAAGCGTATGGGCGATCAGCTTGTAATAGTAGATGTAGAAATACCTAAAAAGCTATCTTCAAAAGAGAAGAATCTTTATGAGGAATTGGCGAAATTGAGATAACGAAGCAAAAAATAAGTATGGAAAATCCAAATTACAAGCACCAAATAACAAATAAGCTCCAAATTCGAATTACCAAATGACCAAAACATCAATATTTTCGTATCGTTTTGAATTTTGATCATTGTATATTGAAATTTATTTGGGATTTGGAAATTGTTATTTGGAGCTTATAGAAACTTTTAGGATACTAGTTTAAGGAGGTAGATATCGATGCCAACATATGAGTATGAGTGTACTGAGTGTAGCAATAAGTTTGACGCGTTTCAGAAAATGACAGATGAGCCGTTAAGTGATTGTCCCGAGTGTCAGGGTAAAGTAAGGCGTTTAATTGGGGCTGGTTGCGGGTTGATTTTTAAGGGAAGCGGATTCTATATTACCGACTATAAGAAGAGTTCTTCTTGCGGTAAGCCTAGTGTCGATAAACCTAGGGTTGATAAGCCTAAAGAAGAGACAAAGAGTTCTTCTTGCGGGGATAGTTGTCCGATGAAGAATAAATGCGCGGATACTAAATAAAATATGCGAATAAACACTAATCGCGCATTTTTATACACGAATAATATAAAGATAAGGGTTACTTCAGATAGGTACTATAAATGTTTGGTAAGTGAGGTAAAGGAACTGAATAATGGAACAGACTATAAAACCTTTTTGCGGGACACATTATAATCCTGAAAAAATTGATGATATGTCGGAGGTTATTTGTCCTCCTTACGATGTTATTGATAGTAAACAGTTGGAATCTTTAAGACAAAAATCTGCCTATAATTTTTCACATATTCTTCTAGCCACAAATGGTAATTATAAAGAATTAGGAGAAAAATTCCAAAAATGGATTGATGATAAAATTCTAATAGACGATAACGATCCAAGCTTATATCTTTACGAACAAAAATTTCAATGCCAGGGTAATACTTATTGCCGGTTTGGTTTTTTGGGGCTTTTAAGGATGGATAAGGAAGGAACTGTCCATCCTCATGAACATACTTTGAGTAAGCCTAAGGAAGATCGAAAAAAGATGATAAACGAAATGAAGACAAATTTAAGCCCTATATTTGTCGTTGTGCCTAAACCTGTAGAAATTTTTAGTCAGACTTATCAAGATTATTCTAAGAAAAAACCGACATATACGTTTAAGGATATCGATGGCAATGACAATGTTATGTGGCGAATTGATGATAAGTTGGTTGTCGAGAAGATTTGCGGCGCGGTTCAGGAGAGTAAATTAGTTATTGCCGATGGCCATCACCGTTTTGAAATTTCATATGATTATTATCAAAAGAATAAAGGTGAATTCAAAGATTTAAATTATGTATTAGCATTTATAGCCAGTGCTCAGGATGGTTTGTTGATTCTTCCGACGCATCGAATAATTGAAGTGAAAGAAAATGCAGCTGAATTAACAGCGAAGTTAGAGGAATATTTTGTTATAAGTAAAGTCAGCCAGGGCCAGATGACAGATAATCTTAATAAAAAAGGAATGTTTGCTTTTGGGATTTATCGGGACGGCCAATTTTATTTTATGGAATTGAAAAGTAAAGAAATTTTAGATAAAATGCTTGGTGACTCTGTATACAAGAATTTAGATAGTTATCTTCTTCATCATGTGGTGTTACCATTAGTTACAACTGTTGGAGACATAACATATACGCATACGATAGATGAGGCCAGGATGTTGGCCGGCAGTGGAAAATGCGCGTTTTTAGTGAGAGCGGCGGCGTTAGAGGATGTATTTCAAATAGCTAATCAAGGATACCGAATGCCTCAAAAATCGACATATTTTTATCCTAAGCTTGTTTCCGGCGCGGTTATCAGAAGATTTAGAAAATAGATGACAGATTATAGATATAATTTACGGTAAAATATGTAGGGGATGGGCTTGCCCCATCCCGTAATATGAATAGTATATGAGAATATTTAAAAAAACATTTCAGTTAGGAAAGAAAAAGAATATCCCTGATGGGCTATGGAGTAAGTGCCCTAGCTGTTCTCATCTAATTTTTAATAAGATTTTACAGGAGAATTTAAAGGTTTGCCCGAAATGTGACTATCATTTTTTGATTACATGTTGGGAAAGAATAGCGTTGCTTGTTGAACCGGATAGTTTTGAGGAGTTTTGTAAGAATTTTGAATCATTAGACCCTTTAAACTTTTCAAATCCTAAGTCATATAAGAGTAAACTGAAAAAAGCGACTGAAAGCACGGGGTTAAAATCAGCCGCGGTTATTGGTGCGGCTAAAATCGGCGATAAGAATATTGCTTTAGGCGTTACTGATTCGAGGTTTATTATGGGGTCTATGGGCGCGGTGTTAGGTGAGAAGATCGCGTATCTTGCTGAATACGCGTTAAAGACTCGGCGGCCGTTGATAATCGTTTCTGGTTCTGGGGGCGGGGCAAGGATGTATGAAGGTCTTTTTAGTTTAATGCAAATGGCCAAGACTTCCGGCGCGTTAGCGCGTCTGAAAGAAGAAAATATTCCTTTTATATCAGTACTCACTAACCCCACTATGGCGGGAGTGTTAGCCTCATTTGCCGGATTAGGAGATGTAACTGTTGCTGAACCTAAGGCATTAATTGGGTTTACGGGGCCAAGGGTAATAAAACAAACAATAAAGCAGGATTTACCGAAAGGGTTTCAAACTTCGGAGTTTAATTTAGATCATGGGCTTATTGATATTGTGTCTCATCGTAAGGATTTAAAATCGACCGTAGCTAATTTAATAGGGTATTTAATTCCAGCTGGAGAAAAGTGTAAGGAAGATGATTCCGTGGTTTCTTTAGAGATATCTAATGATTCCAATTCCCAAGAAGATAGGGTTCAGTGGACACCGTAGATAGATTGGAGATGGGAGAGATTCGAAAGGCGAGAAAGAAGATAGGAATTAATTGCTTGACAGGGATGTGTTTAAAATTTAAAATCGTTTGAATATATAGAGAATAAAAATTACAAAAATAATATAGGTTAATATAACAAATAGGGGAAATTATGGCGCAAGTAAGTTTGAGAAAAGTAGCGAAAGTTTATAAAGGTGATGTGCGGGCTGTTGAAGAATTAAATTTAGGAATCGAGAACAAAGAGTTTGTAGTGCTCTTAGGTCCTTCTGGTTGTGGTAAATCTACAACGCTGCGGATGATCGCAGGGTTAGAAGATGTTACAAAAGGGGATATATATATAGGAGATAGAAGAGTAAACGATGTTCCTGCCAAAGATAGAAATATTGCTATGGTTTTCCAAAATTACGCTCTTTATCCCCACATGAAAGTTTATGATAATTTAGCGTTCGCGTTAAAGTTACGTAAGTATTCCGCTAGCGATATTGATAAGAGAGTAAAGGAGGCTGCCGGGATTTTAGGGATATCTCATTTATTGAATCGTAGACCAAAAGAGATTTCTGGAGGAGAACGCCAGCGTGTTGCCGTAGGAAGGGCTATTGTAAGAAAACCTATGGTTTTTCTTTTTGATGAACCGTTAAGTAATCTTGACGCGAAGTTGCGGGTGCAGATGCGTACTGAAATTCATAAACTTCATCTAAAAATTCAAACGACAATGATTTATGTGACACATGATCAAACAGAAGCAATGACGTTAGGCGATAGAATAGCTGTTATGAAAGACGGTAGACTCTTGCAGTTTGATACTCCTTTAGATGTTTATAATCAGCCGGTTAATAAGTTTGTAGCTGGATTCATAGGGTCTCCTCCCATGAATTTCATGGAAGGTAAAATCATAAAGAATGATGGTCGGTTGTATTTTGATGAAGATGCGTTTAAAATAAAGATTTTAGAATCGATGTATAAAGAATTAGATAGTTACATAGATAAAAAAATTATATTTGGTATTCGTCCCGAAAATATTTTTGATAAATTATTCGCTTCCGCCGCTACTCCAGATAATACAATATCGGTTGTATGCGAAGTTGTGGAAACAATGGGGTCAGAAAACTATCTTTACCTTTCAACGGGTAGGCATACTTTTATCGCTGTCGTTAAAGCTTCAAATAAACCAGCAATAGGAAGCACTGTTGAGATGGTATGTGACATGCAAAAAGTTCATTTTTTTGATCCGACTACAGAAGAAAAAATTGTGTAGCTTCCTACCAGTCTTGTAGTGTCTTCGTTTTTATGTATAAAATTACTGCTACCCTTTTTGTCTCCGGAATATCCGTATTATTTTTAGTTTTAGTTTTTCGTAAATTGAGGGAGCACGTGTTTGCTGGATTTCATGGAAAACTTGATGAACTGGAAGAGCAAGTTAATCTTTTAACTGAAGCGATTGGTGAAAAGAAGAAAGCTTTAAAGATTTTGCCTTCGCGTTGCGCGAAAATATCCTTCCTTTTTAAAACCTCTAAACATTTAGTCGAAGTTTATGATCCCGACGAAGTTTTTAAGTTTTTAATCAAATGTTCCAAGAGGTTATTCCCTGAAACGGATAATATACTGCTGTTTATTTTGAGAAAAGAGGAAGATTCTTTGGAATTAGTAAGATCATCCAAAGGGCAAAATATAGTTATAGAGGAGAAACAAGGAGATATTTTAGATAAGTGGGTTTTACGGCATAATAATTCTTTGTTAGTAAAAGAAATTAAAAGTGATTTTAGGTTTGATTATAATAAAGTGATACCTTTCATAAAGAGAAAAATGGTTTCTTTTATGGCTAGTCCGCTTTCGGTTGGTGATAAAGTTATAGGGGTGATGCGCCTAGAAAGTGAGAGCTTTTCTACTTTCTCTATGGAAGATTTACGGATTTTACGTAGCATTTGTGATTTAGGGGCAGTAGTTTTGGAAAGGGCAAATCTTTTTAAACGAACGCAGGAGTTAGCGATTAGAGATTCATTGACTGGTCTTTTTTTAAGGAATTATTTTTTTGATAGATTAAAGGAAGAGATAAAACGTGCTTCAGTTAGGAGTTCATCTATAGGGTTGATAATGGTTGATATCGATGATTTTAAAAAAATTAACGATACCTATGGTCATGTGGTTGGAGACCTCGTGCTTAAGAAATTAGCAAAGTTGTTAAGGGAAGTCGTTGGAGATGTCGGCAATGTTATATCCCGTTTCGGAGGAGAAGAGTTTATTATATTTTTTGTAGAGTGTAGTAAGAGTGGTCTTTTTGATATGGCCCAACAAATTCGTCGCCTAGTAGAGGAAGAAGTTATTACTTTTCGTAGGAAAGCTATAGGTTTTACGATCTCAGCAGGAGTTGCTTTTTATCCCCAGGATGGCAATAACAGTATAGAGTTAGTAGAGACGGTAGATAAACGTTTGTATAAAGCAAAAAAAGAAGGAAAGAATAGGGTCTGTGATAGATAGAAGCAAAGAAGTAAGAAGTAAGAGGTAAGAGGGGAAGATGAAGAGAAGCAAGAGGTACGATTGGTGATTTTTGTTGTAGTAATTGTTTTTGTTGTATTGTTAGTTTCAGAAATTGTTATTTTAAGGCGATTCAATAAGCGCTGTCGCGATAAGGAACAGCGCTTATTATCCAAGATTAACGCGTTAAAAGAAGAAGATACTTCGTTAGAAAGAGATATAAAAAGAAGGGAAGAACAGGAAAGTATTCAGCTTCTATTTTATGATTTAGCTAGAAAAATTTCACCCATTTTAAATAAAGAAGAAATTTTTAGTATGTTTTCGGATGAGATAAAGTATTTGGGTAATATTGATAATATTAGTTTTAGTCAGGAGGTAGATGCCAATAGTTATTTAAGTTTTAGTTTAGGGCGATACCATAATAAGGATCAGATGTTTTCCGTTAAGACTAGTTCAAAAAAAGCCATTGCTGTTTTACCTCTTTTCGCGAAATTATTAAAGTTGTGTCTTGATAGAATTAAGTTGTATGAAAAAATTCAGCGGCTGTCTATCTATGATTCTTTATTAGATGTATATAACCGTCGGTATTTTATGTCTCGATTTTCTGAAGAGTTTCAGCGGGCCAATAAATTCAAGCTAAACCTGTCTTTTTTAATGGTTGATATTGACCATTTTAAGAATGTAAATGATACTTATGGGCATTTAGTGGGAGATGTCGCGTTAAGAAATGTTGCGCGGTTGATAAAGGAAAGTGTTCGAGAAATAGATTGTGTCGCTAGGTTTGGCGGAGAAGAGTTCGCGGTTATTTTGCTCGATACAGATAAAAATGGAGCGATAATGGTAGCTGAGAGGATTTGTTCAAAGATAAGGAATAAGAAGATAAAGGCTTTTGATGAACGCCTAATGGTTACGGTCAGTGTTGGGATTGCCTCGTTTCCTCAGAATACGATATATTCTGATGTGTTGATGGAGGTCGCGGATAAAGCTCTTTATAAGGCAAAAGTTTCGGGAAGAAATAAAACTAGTTGGTTTTAATGTCAGCAAACCCTCT
>JAHISK010000047.1 GCA_018818105.1 Candidatus Omnitrophota bacterium
GATGAATATGGCAAGGTCGAGCCAATAATAGCAGATTTTAATACTGTAGTTCAGCTCGAGGCTTCGAGAAAAGGAAAAGATAAGGATGGAAGGAATTATACGATCTCCGTTATCGTTCAAGACCAGGCTGGTAATGAGTATTCCGCTTTTACAGTGGTTATCTGCCCTCACGATCGCGAAAAGAACTCGCAAAAATAGGGACACATCCCACTAGTGTCCGGTTATAAGTCAAACAATTCCAACTGGTTAAGCTTTTCACCACTTACTGGAATAATTCCGGTGACAAATAATTCCGGTGACACAATACTTAATGTGCGCCAAGAAAGCTGATACAATCAAGTTGCGAAGCAACCCGACTAAGGACTAACCAACCAGAAGGTAAAATGTCGCCGGAACAGCCCTATTATACGCTTATTCATAAGACAAATTGCAGATAGCACATTTCCCATTTCTAAAAGAATATTTTGTTGATATAGCCAAAAATTGCTTGTAAAACAAGAAAATTCCTTATATAATATTTTTCATACTCGGCGCTATTGACAACCCTACTTTGATATGCTATATTTGAAGTAGCTACAAAAGTAGCTACCAAAGGAGGTCGATTAAAATGAAATTTGTTAACGTAAAAGAACTTAAAAACAAAACCTCAAGCATACTTCACTATGCTGAAAACGGAGATGATGTTATTGTTACTTTAAGAGGCAAACCCTATGCCGTTGTTCATCATCTTGCAGAAGGCGACATCGAAGATTACATCCTTCTCAATCACCCTCAATTTAAAAAGAAACTCAAAAATGCCTATAAAGAATATTTGGATGGAGAAACTGTAGATATTGATCAACTCATAAAAAAAACAGAAAAAGACCTTGGAAGAATTTAAAATTACCTTCACTAAAACAGCAGGGAAAGATCTTAACGCTTTGGATGTTACGACAAGATACAAAATCCTCCAGGCAACAAAAGGTTTAGAAATATCGCCATTTCCTAGAGGCAATACCGTCAAAAAACTCAAAGGCGCAAAAATTTCCCTCTATCGCTTAAGGGTCGGCGACTTCCGTATCGCCTACCATATAGACGGCAGAAAAATTGCCATCCTCTTTATCGTAGATAGAAAGGACTTAGAAAAAAAACTAAAGGCATTTTTATAAATGAAAAAAGGTTCACTTCGCTATCGATTACGTAACGCCGGCATCCGCAGCTATGACATTCTTATCCACGACCAGCCAAAACAATGGCTGATAAAAAACTTCAAACAAGGCGCTACTGTCTACCCTGTCAACGTCGCCCGTCTTATGCGCAACATCGTCTGGCAAGCCAAAGAAAGAATTGCCAAGGGAGAAAAGCCCCCTTTAAAAGAACTTCTCCGCACCTTCTGGTATATGTACATCAAACCGACTCTTTCCCGAGCCGGCGCTTTAACCCATGAAACAGATCAATACGCCCAAATGATAGACAACATCGTCTCTATGGTTAAAGATATCCAGGTAATGAAATATGAAGATATCGGTTTTCGCGATGAAGGCCAGGCGCACAGAAAGGTTGGAGCTAACGCCAATATAATTCTTTTCTCAGAGAAATTAGGCCACCAGGATTTTCTTTCAGACATAGCAAACAAATATAATATTTCTATTCTTGCTCTTGGCGGCCAGCCGTCAGTATTAACATCAGAATACTTTGTTAATACTGTCCGAGATAGAGGAGTCAACCTACAACGCTCATTCTACTTATTCAGTATTGTTGATTATAATCCTTCCGGCTGGATTATCAGAAACGCTTTTGTCAATAACCTAAAATTCTATGGGATAACACATACCCGGGTAATTGATTTAATTACCCCTGATATGCTTACGCCCGAGGAAATCAAATTAGCTCGATGTTTAGTCCCGGAATCAGAAGCTATGCGCGTTAAAAATAAAGATTGGTTAAAAGAAGTGCATAAGAGAGATTATAGAAATCAAAAGTATCTAGAAGATACCAAACGAGGCGAGAAAATTCTTTACGGCTTAGAGGCTGAATCAATATCAGCGAAACGCCTAGAGGCTAAATTAAACGACATTATGACGCCTTTGCTTGGCAAGAGCGAAGATCTCCTGAAAACTTATGAGTTAAGAGAATTGGACAAAACAATAAAAGCTCTAATGATCCATAAATTAACATAGGGGGTACTATGCCTAAAAATAAACAAGCTGAATTTATCCGATTCAATACTATCAAAGAACACATCAACGATATCCTCAAAATGCGATCCTCAGACAGCGCGGTTAAAAAATTCATCAAAGAATTTGATTCAGCGATCGCAGACACGCTCATCGAAGCCGGCAAGCTATCAAAAGAAAACAAGCGTAACACGGTTATGGATGAAGATATCAGCACCGCCGTAGAAAAACATCTCGGCAAAAAACATCTAACATGGAAAGAAACAGCTGAAGAAATTATAAAACAGAACCCAACCGATCTTGGCAAAATATCCAAAGCCGTCAATGACTATATTGCAAAGGATCAAAAAAACAAATGAATCAGGGAGATTTAACCCTTGCTCTTTCAAAAAGATTTTTTCTCACCCAGGTTGAATCCGGAGAGATAATAAAATATATTCTTTCACGCGTAACAGAAGACCTTAAAAAAGGGAGGAGAGTTTACTTTAGAGGATTTGGATCCTTTGATAAAGAAAAAAGGAAATCTAAAAAAGTACGACATCCCGAAACAGGCAAAATCATAACCATACCTGAAAAAATCACAGTAGATTTTAATCCTTCCAAATCACTTCTGAAAAAAATAAAATAAACGAAACTCATGGCATTTTGAGATTGCTTTTTAGCAAGGCTATAGAATACTACCTAATCTCTCCGTCCCCTTCTTAAAACAAATCCTCACGCGATTTTTAACCATCTGAGAATCGAATCTCATACAAAACAAACAAATCGCGCTTACTTTACGCAATTTGTTTGCTACGTGGCGTAGTTTATAGGTGGCAGCTAATGCTGACCGCCCGCCTTCGCTACCCTCGCCTTTAGGCTCGGTCAGCTTCGGCAGGGCTATGTGCCATCTGTAAGCGATAGAAAAATGGTTACCTTATCCACATCAGGCCTACCCTGCTGCTGCGTGGTTAAAAGAAAATGCGGAAATCCGTGGTAATTTAAATGGTTATTGGCTCTTATTGTGGTAGTTAGCTTTTACATAACAAGTTTTATCGGTTCGCTCCGCAAGTTGTGCGACAGGCAACATATTTATTTTGCCTGTCGCACAACTTCAACGATAAAACTTGTTATGTAAACTTTTGGCAAGGAAAAAAACCTATATACCGAAAACTACTAAGCATATCCACAGAAGAAATTCATAGCGCAGTTTTCTCCCCCGATTTCCCCAAGAAAATCGGGAAACCAAAAGCCGCATTATTCATTAGGTGATTGATATAATCGAAAGCACCTATATTGGTGGTTCATTCCAGGCGTAGTTATTGCGTATTGGTGGTGGTTTAAAGAGAAAAAAAAAGAGTTGCGACCCCCCCTGTTTTCTTGCTCGGAAGGGGGGAATCTAAAATATTTTGATTTTAAGTATTAAAAATTCCCCCCCTAATTCGTTCCTTGCGCTTTTGAGGAAAGAAATACAAGTCAGCCATCAAAAACCAAAACACTCTTAAAGCAGAATTATACGCCAATCAAAATTTTATAATCTTGCAGATCGAGAAACATTCCTTGTCCGTTTAGCAACGAACATAATTCTTAAATCCGCCCCACAGGCTTTAGCTACCCTTTTTAAAAGTGGCAGGCTATATCCTGTATAATCAGCGCTCTCATAGCGTGAGATAGCTGATTTGGTTGTGTCTATCCGTTTAGCCAAAACAGCTTGAGTTAAATGTGCCTGATGCCGTATCCGGGCAATCTGTTCTCCAATGCAAAGATTTTGATATTCTTTATCAAACCTCTTACGGAATTCTTTATTCTCCATTAACTTGTCCATATAAGTTTTACCTTTTTTCATAGTAAACACCTCCTTCGACTCTAGTCATATAATCTTTCTTTATCGTTTTAGCTTTCTCTAAATCCTTTCTGCTTACCTTTTGAGATTTTTTCATGTAAGCATTGGTAATTATTATCTTGCCGCCTTTATAGAAAAAGTTAAAGAAACGATGCCCTGCTGGTTTAAACTCATAAATTTTTTCTTTCGGGTCAACCTGCCTAAACTTCGTTATGTCAAAAAGCTTACCGTGTTCAGCAATGTACCTTACCAAAGCGGCAAGCTTTACCTTTACATCCAAAGAGGCGTTTTCTAAGTACTCCTTAGCCGGTATCTTTCCCTCTGCGGTACAGTAAAATTCTACCTGAAACTTTTCTCCTTGGTAAAAGACATAATCTTCTTTTTTAAGAATTTTCATAAAATGACTCTCAATATAAGGTTAACATATTTGCTAACCTTTGTCAAAGGTAAATTTCCGCCTTTTTTATCTACATTACTAGGGCTACTGCTTCTTTTTTAATTTTTCCGTTTGAAATCCCTTCTGAACGTCGTAAAAGTTCAAAAATTTTTCTTAAAAACTCTTTATTTCCAAGGCCTTCACTTTGCCCAACGTCGTAAAAGTGTTACTTTTGCGTCGTTGGGGTACCAATGTTACACGGCAGTTTTCTTCGCTCCTTTTTTCTCTTCCAAACCTCATTTATTTTATAACTCGTGAGCTCTGTTGTATCTGTCCAAGTATCAGTTTTTTGCTCGTCAGGGAGATACTCTGCGCCATATTCTACAGTTTTAACTATCCCCACTCCCCGTGCCAGCCATATCCATCCCTTATATACCTCGTGGTCACCGGGATTCTCTTCATGGTCAAATTGACAATATTTTATCTTAAGACAACCTTTAAATTTTCCTGCCGGAACAATAACTGTTTCTATCCCTTCTAACTCAATTGTACGGCCGCATATCGTAGTGCTTGGAGCACCATAAGGGCGTGTATCCAGCCAATACGAGGTAGAAGACTGGCCAATTCTCATTTTAAGCGGAAGATACACGTAAGGAGGGGTAAAAAATTTGTCGGAAGAATCATAAGAGAAATTTTCAAGAGTACGCCATTTGTTGTTATCTGCTTTTTTATACCACACAAACCCCTCTGAATTTTGAGCTACACATTTATAATAATTCTCATCCTGATAACCGGGATCTAATAATTCATACCTTTTTTTCGTCTCTATACCATTAACTATTTCCGTGCCGTCTATTTCTATTCTCCCTCCACTTTCTTCGGTCTCACCTTCTGATTCTTCAGTTACTTTGTAATTCCATGTATCTCCTTGGTGTAACGGAAAATAATAAGGGATATAAAAAGTCTTACCCCAATAATCTCCCAATCCTGGTTTATCCTGAAAATTTGTTTCCTCAATTTTATAACTCGAGTTAGAAGAACCAAGATTAATAACTCTCTTTTCTGATTGCGGCTCTGCCTGAGCGCTGACTTTTACGGTAACGATAATAACAAAAGCAAACAAAAACATCCACACACAACTTTTAAAGTTTCTGCCCATCTTTCTTCTCTGCCTCCTTTTGTGGTTTCATTAATGAATCTGCGCTATAAAAAGCCTTCTATTCAAATATACCCCTTCCCTCCTTTTTTATTTTATCACTTTTATCTTCCTGTAAATTATAGATCCTCTTACCTTTCCGCCAACATCTCCGCCGCTTCCTCTAAATCTTCCGGAAACACATCAACATAATATCTCAACGTCGTTGTTACATCTGAATGACCTAAATATTTCTGAACCAATTTAGCGTTTTTATATTTCTTCAGAAGCCTCGTCCCCACAGTATGCCTTAAAGCGTGCGGCGTAAGATCGGTTTCAATTCCGCTCATCTTTACCCACATCTTAAAATCTCTCTGCACCTGGCGCGGGCTTATCCTGACGCTATTTCTAGAAACAAACAAAGGTGCCTCAAGTAAAAGGGATTCTCCCTTTTTTGCTTTGACCTTTAAATAATCTTTCAAATGTTTTTGCAGGACTTTCGGAAAATATACCGTCTTAAATCTGTTTTTCTTCTCTTCGCTTTGCTTAGGACTTCGTTCCTTTTTTTTTGTCCATCCTTTAACCTTTACCTCTAACTTGGCTTTGCCGGCGTGTTCAACATTAAGGCTTAACGCCTCTGATATCCTTAATCCGGTAACAAGCATAAGATGATAAAGCATATACGCCCTTTCGGCATCCTTGCGATTCCTAAGGGTATCTAAAAATCTTTCTTCTTCCTGTGGCGTAAGACATTTTATGTTTGCGTTCATTTTAAACATTCTTGCTACTTTTGTTTAATTTCCTACCAACATTTTTATTGAATCTTTTTTCTCTTCTGTTTCGAATTACTCAGAATGAATTCACAAAAGTAGTAGATACTACTATTAGTATTATATTAGTCTTAACTATTAGTATATAAGAGCATATCAAAACAGAAGGCTTACCATATCAAAACAGAAGTGAATAACTCCCCTTTTACGCGGAAAACCTATATTTTTCTCCATATCAAAACAGAAGTGAATAGCTCTACCCCCTTGTGAATTCTGTGGACTTCTTCTCTATTACAATTGGTCTTT
This sequence comes from Candidatus Omnitrophota bacterium, assembly GCA_018818105.1. GTDB lineage: Bacteria > Omnitrophota > Gorgyraeia > Duberdicusellales > 4484-171 > JAHISK01. The sequence continues at coordinate 6,566 of JAHISK010000047.1, forward strand.
TACTGGGAATTTTATATTGAACTGCTGCCGGCGATGGCTGTAATTCAAAATACCCATCCTCAAACTTAGCCTGTACCGGCCAATATAGCTGAATAGCCTTTAATATTTTTTTTAGGCGATCACGAATTACAAAATTTGCTTGCTGTTCTGTTCCTAACTGCTCAAAAAGGTGATGATCGGGAAAGGCTATGGTTTTATTTAGGCCGTTATTTCTATAAGCGATGAATCTATAAAAATCAAGCGCCAAAGGATTTCGTTTGAAACAACGTACAACATTCATATCAAGAGGTACAGCGTGTTTATGGATATATCTGGCATATTCTTCATCAAGAATTATCTGTCCCTTTGCAAATGTTAGCTGTTCGGGATTTTGAACATCGAAAAAGATATCCCAGGCTCGCGCGATTACAGAGTGAATTCCAATAATACGACCGGGCGTGGGGTTTTTCGGCTCAACCTTAATCACACTTGTAACGTAATTAATCAGTTGCCTTAGAAGCGCTTTATTTACATACCCTTCTTTATACCCGATCTTTTTTACATATTCGTTAAACGTTCTGCCTATGTCAATAACATTTGTATTTTTGGTCCGGATTTCCGTATCAATAAAAATTTGATTCATCCGGGCATAACAGCCATAAGGGATTTCATATTTTTTATCGCGGGTTATAGTAAGTTCGCATAAAGAGGTTTTTTTTGTCCAGTAGGTTGGGTTGTCTTTTAGCTTTCGCGCGGGCAAACCAAAAACCATAAAGATATTAGAAGAAAACCCAATATCTTTTTTGATTTCCTCAAATTTCTTTTGCACGATTAAATCAAGAATCTTCGGTGATTTTAATTTATCCATTACCCTCTACCCTGCCAGTCTCTAACCACTGATCAATATCACCTTTTTTAAACCGCCAGCCAGCGCCAACCTTAATCGCAGGAATCTTGCCTTCTTGAGCTTTTCGATACACCGTGCGAGCATTCCAGCGAAGATATTCAGCCAACTCTTTTACCGTTAATAATTCACTCATTGTTATTAGTTCTCGTTTATCGAAGTCTTTTTAAAAGGACTTAATTGTTCTTCAGGGATCTTCTTCAGTAAATCATTTTGTTCATTCTTAACCATAATTGTTCTTTCTGCTTCGTCTAAACGACTCCGCATTTCGCTTAATTCGATTTGGGCAGTGCTTAAATGCTTTTGGGTTCCGCCCAGTTTATTAAAAGTATCAGCAAGCTCTGTGGATAAATCTGAGATCTTTACACTTAAAACTTTAACATCGTTATTCTTTTCTGCGATGACCTGCTCTTTAACGCTTAGTATTTGTTTGACGCTAAATGCCGTATAGCCTAAAAATCCACAGATAACTATGGTTACCGCTCCCAGCCAGAAGAAATTCATTTTCCATTTAGTAGCTTTTTTGACCAATTGGTTTTGATCATTGCGAAAATCAGTAAGCATTTTTTTATATTCACCTAAGACCACAGGGAAAGACTTACTGATTTCTTCAGAAGAAAGCCGGGAGATTTCTTTGCTCATGATACTTTCAACTTCGCTGTTCATGGGCCTTTTGTCAGATAACTCCCGAAGTTTTCGACGTTCTTCCCTTTTGCCATAGAACCGCATAACATCTTCTCTTTTGATAAAAGTGACCCACTTTCCTTTTCGTAAAGCTTGCCTCTTTTCCCAACCATGTGTTTTCGTTAAATACCACACTTGGCGCTCTGAACGGTATCCTAACAAAGCAGCAGCATCAGAAATATGAACCCATTCTTCGTTAAAATTGGCGGGTAGACTATCAATTGTAACACTATCCCTATTTGTCTCTTCCATTTTTCCTCCAAAAATAAAATCTTTACCAAACCAACCGTTACAAATAATATAAATCTATGTATATAGTTTGTCAAGAAATAAATGTATAAGTTTACACATTCAGAGGCATACTTAGAAATTGTTACCTTCATATGAACTCTTCTGAAGAAGTTTCATAGCTGTGAAATGTATATAATTTCTTCCGAAGAAAGTATTGTTTAGGAAAAGACTACTCCCTGTAAAACAAGAGACGGTTTTTTACACAGATAGAATGGTCTTCATATGAACTCTTCCGAAGAAGTTACATAGGTATGAAATTAGTAAATTTTCTTCCGAAGTGACCTACAAAAACCTATATAAATAAAGCGGTCTTTTTCCGAAGAAAATGAGAATGTATTCATATGAACAAAACATTCATCAGAAGAATAAGAAATTGATAGGTAAAATCCAACAAAAAAATTATGTAAATTCTCCTTGACTATACAACTAAAAAGTTGTATACTTTAAATAGACAAAAAGCAGAAAAATGAAGAATTACACATGTATTTATTATACTAATTCCAGCGGTAAGGCGCTGGTAAAAGAACTTATTACTTCTTTAGATGAAGATACACAAGATGCGTTTTTTTACAAAACTGGGCTTTTAGAAGAATATGGCCCGAGATTGCGAAAGCCGCATACCGACAATATCGGCAACAGCATCTTTGAACTACGGTTTGTAGGCAAGGAGGGTCAGATTAGAGTTTTATTCTTCTTCTTTGATGACCAGAAGATAATTTTTACTAATGGTTTTGTCAAAAAGACACAAAAAACTCCATCTAGCAAGATAAAACTTGCTGAGAAAAGAAGAAAAGAATATTTACAAAGGAGGCGATAAAAATGAAAGTCAGAGAGCATATCAACGAAAAATTAAAAAAAGATCCGGAGTTCAAAGCCCGCTACGATCTAATCAAACAAAAAGTGGAGATTACCAAGACAATAATCGATTACCGCAACAAACATGATTTAACCCAGGCACAGCTCGCTAAAGAATTAGGTGTCACTCAACAATACATTTCCAAAATCGAAGAAGGAGAATTCTCTAATTTAGAAACTGTAGAAAACCTACTTCACCATATTGGCTTCCACCTTAAATTAGTAGTAGTCCGTATGCGGCACCGTGCGCGTAAAGTTCAACACCGCCCAGTATTGGCATAGTAGATTTTTTTGCTCACCAAGGGAGAAATCCCTTTTATATTCTCCTAAGGTCATTTTAACTGTATTGCTTGTAGCGTTTGTTGTGTTTGTCTCCTTAATTAATAGCTGTAGTAGTTTTACCGGTGCCGCCTTTTTGATTACAAATTGTAATAATTTTCATCAGTATACTTTTAATGCTTGTATTACTTACGTTACAAGTAAAACAAGCATTAAATCCTTGTCAATATTTTTTTATCACATACATTTTATTCTCTATTGTCCTATATATCACCATAAACAAAACACTAATCAAACTAGAATCTTTCTACTTAGTTATTACAGCCCCATTATAAGAAAACCCTGCTTATTTCTTCAATGAATTTTAATTAAGTTTAGCATATAGTTTTATAGCCATAGCATTATGATAAAAAACTTGACAGTTATGAAGGAGGTGAATAAAATAAATAAAAGGTGATAAGTAACTTATTTTAAAAATATTTGTAGGAGAAAAAAAATGAAAAACAAATTTAATAGTATAATGTCATTATTAATTGGTTTTGTTCTTGTATTTTTAAATATCACGGCAACTTTTGGGCAAACACCGGTAGGAAATAAAGTGCATGCGGAGCTTACTCGTGGTAATTGGTATTTCACTAACGAAGATAGCACTGATAATATTCCGCTTACTTGGAGTCATCAGTGGTTTACCAACGTCGTTAATACACTTGATGGCGGATCCCCTGTTAAGAATCCCATTGTTAAATTACAAACCAAGTTGAATCTACTCAGATTTTCTATTGATGACCCTTTAGTGTTTACTGCTCAGCCTGAATTAGGTCTCTATATTTGGGATTTTAAAGGGTTGCAAATTGAAGAGCCGGCGCATTTGCCTTTGAGTATGTGGGAACAGGAGGAAAATCTAATAGCAAAACCAGGGTTTAGTATCTCGCGTTCCGTTGAGCCGGAAATTTTAACCGAAGGGGTTACCTTCCAAACCATTACTGTTACTTTTAAATTAGAAGAACCCCTTTCGCCTGAGGTGAATAACTTTAGTATCAGAATTGGAAGTCCGCTTATTGTTTATCAAGGATACCGTTTGGTAGAAGGACAATTTGTTTCTCAGATGCCAGTTGCCGGTTGGGATAATTATAGTCCGGATGACCTTAGCGCTGAATGGGCAATTACTCCCTCTAATATTGAACTTAACAGAACATATAAATTTCAATCAACATTAAAATCAGTAAAGTCCATCGATCTTATAGGTTCACCTATTTTCAAACCTGGCGTATTAATAAATAAGGCGCGGTGGCAAAATCCTCAATCTGTAACTGCGAATTCAGTAACCATAACGGATCCGAACAATATTATATCGGCAACTTTCAGCGCGGATAATATAGTAGATTGGACACCAGGCGTTTCTGATTCCCGCTTTGATTTTTGGGTTAATCAAATCGTCTCTCAAGTAATTTCACCCGAACCTCCATTCCATGTGCTTATAGATGCTGATGTGGATATAAAACCTGAAACCTTAAACTTAAAAAGTAAAGGGGTTTTAACCGCGTTTATTAAACTGCCAGAACAATATAGCGTAAAGAACATTAATGTGAATACTATTACTTGTAACGGCGCTTCAGCTATAAAAGGTATTGTTAACAACAACAATACCCTTATAGTTAAATTCAGGCGCCAAGATCTACAATTACAAGAGATAGATCCCGAAGAAGAAATTGAACTGACTGTAACCGGACAGCTTAGCGATGGAACGATGTTCGAAGGCAGTGATGAAGTAAGAACAGCGGCATACATAAAAAAGATAACCCATAGTGTAGAATTTCGATGCCAGAACCAGAGGATAAATTTGAAGTTACCAAAAGAAAAGAAAATAAAGTCCCATTCGCATTAAGAATACCCCACCTCTACCAGTAGGTAAAACATCATCTGAATATCCCTATAATACGCCTATTCATCAAACAATTTCCAGATAGCATATCTCCAATTTATAAGAGAATAATATTTTGTTAGAGCAAAAAAACACTTGCAAAAAAGAAAAATATCCTTTAGACTAACAATATGCCTAAAAAAGATTCCCTAAGAGCCAGATTACGCAAAGCCGGCATCCGCAGCTATGATGTTCTTATCCATGATCAGCCAAAAGAATGGCTGATAAAGAATTTCAAGCAGGGCGCTACTGTTTATCCGGTTAATGTTGCCCGCCTTATGCGCAATATTGTCTGGCAAGCAAAGGAAAGAATTGCGAAAGGGGAGAAGCCGCCATTAAAAGAACTCCTTAGGACCTTCTGGTATATGTATATAAAACCAACTCTTTCCCGGGCGGCCGCTTTAACCCACGAAACCGATCAATATGCCCAAATGATAGACAACATTGTTTATATGGTAAAGGAAATAGAAGTATTAAAATATGAAGACATTGGCTTCCGTGATGAAGGCCGGGCTCACAGAAAAGTAGGGGCCAACGCTAACATAATTCTTTTCTCAGAGAAATTAGGCCACCAGGATTTTCTTTCAGACATAGCAAATAAATATAATATTTCTATTCTTGCTCTTGGCGGCCAGCCGTCAGTATTAACATCTGAATATTTTGTTGAAACCGTAAAAAAGAGAGGAGTCAATTTACAACGATCGTTCTATTTATTCAGCATTGTTGATTATGATACTTCCGGCTGGATCATCAGAGACGCTTTTATCAATAACCTAAAATTCTATGGGATAACGCATACCAGGGTAATTGATTTAATTACCCCGGATATGCTTACACCCGAGGAAATCAAATTAGCTCGATACCGAATACCAGAATCAGAAACTATGCGCGTTAAAAATAAGGATTGGCTAAAAGAGGTCCATAAGAGAGATTATAGAAATCAAAAGTATCTGGAAGATACCAAACAAGGCAAGCCTGTCCTTTACGGCTTAGAGGCTGAGTCTATATCAGCGAAACGCTTAGAGGCTAAATTAAACGGTGTTATGGTGCCTTTGCTTGGCAAGAGCGAAGATCTTCTAAAAATCTATGAGTTAAGAGAATTGGACAAAACCATAAAAGCTCTTATGATCCATAAATTAACATAAAGGGGGGAGTATGCCTAAAAATAAACAAGCAGAATTTATCCGATTTAATACTATCAAAGAATACATCAACGATATCCTCAAAATGCGATCCTCAGACAGCTCGGTTAAGAAATTTATCAAAGAATTTGATTCAGCGATTGCGACCACGCTCATCGATGCCGGCAAACTGTCAAAAGAGGATAAGCGTAACACGGTTATGGATGAAGATATTATCACGGCCATAGAAAAACATCTTGGCAAAAAACATTTAACCTGGCAGGAAACAGCAGAAGAAATCATAAAACAGAATCCAACTGATCTAGGAAAGATATCCAAAGCCATCAATGACTATATTGCAAAGGAACAAAAGAAGAAATGAATCAGGGAGACTTAGCCCTTGCAATCTCAAAGAGATTTTTTCTCACCCAGGTTGAATCCGGGGAGATCATAAAATTTATTCTTTCACGCGTAACAGAAGATCTTAAAAAAGGGGAAAGAGTTTACCTTAGAGGATTTGGATCCTTTAATAAAGAAAAAAGAAAATCTAAAAAAGTACGCCATCCGGAAACAGGCAAAATTATAACCATACCAAAAAGAACCACTGTAGATTTTAATCCTTCCGAGTCTCTCATACAAAAGATAAGCTGATATTCTAATGCACCGCCCGCCTGGGGGCGGGCTACGTTGGTGGTGTATGCGCCGTTCAGCCTCGCTGTCGCTCCGCTTCACTGCCCCGCTCGTTTGGCACTCGCTCATTTGCCGCCTGGGTCGGCGGCAGGGCAGGCTTGGTCGCCTGCCCTTTAAATGTGCGCCCGGCATGGCGCAAAGACTAAGAGGTGAAAGTCCTCTATGAGCCCGGTGTGGGGAATCATTAGCTGAACAGCAAGGGTGTCTATCGTGAGGTAGAATCTGAAGGAAGCTGAAAGCAAAACACTGACTCGAC
>JAHISK010000048.1 GCA_018818105.1 Candidatus Omnitrophota bacterium
ATAAATGAACAGATCTAGATGTGACTTACGCTTACGCTTTAGATAGAGAGAAGAGGATAGGCGAGGGCAAAGGTTGTTAAAAGAGTGGTTTGGTGAGGGGTTGGCAAGGGTAATGGATTTTATGTCACTATTATCAGAAAATGTGATACCAATAGCTTTGTTTGTTAACACAATAGCTTTGATTGTTGTTATTTATCAGACGCATATTGCGAAGAAATCCCTAGCCATCACAAAGGAAAGCATTGATGATGCAAAAACACAAAGACAACTAGAAATTCTTCCAAAATTTACGTGGGTAATTGAAGTGCAAGTGCAATTAAAGTGCTGGAAGGAGGATTTACAGGAAAGAAAAGATACGTTGCAAATAGGCATAAATGAGAAAAACAAAGAAATGTTTGAAAAAGCGAGTGCTGTGAGAATAAACAGTCCAAGAGATTTATCACTCAATAAATTTCTTTATGATAAGGTACCTTCATGGCTACGAGAATTATGGATGTCAGGTGCTCAATATTATTATAATGCCATAGCGCCATTGCCTTATGTTTTCAAAGACAAAAAACCAAATTATAGTTACGCTAAAAACTGGGCGGAGGAACGAGGTCAAGATTCGCTGCAAGCTATTTCAAAATTACTGGAATATCTTGAAGATATGGTACCGCCTGTGATTTTAAATACGCCAGCAAGTTTATCAGATAAAGACTTTTTTGATTGATAAGAGGGGACAGGTTCCCGATTAAGCAGGTAGATGAATACTAGGGAGAATCAATAAATGTCTAACGCAGAAATAGAAGGACTAGCTAGGGTTATATTTTTTTCTGGCTTTATCATAATTTCATTATTAATATTTAGTTTTTATAGATGGGTCTATCCTTATTATTTCACAAAGATAAAAACTAACGAAATTGATAAATTTTACAGTTTCCTGTCTATGCATCAGGATAGCGGTTTAAATAAAAATATCATAATTAAGTTAGGGGTAAAAAATGCCAACGATTTTTACGCATTAGTCGAACAACTAAAAAAGGCAATGGGGCTAGATTACTGCAATATACATATAAGCATTCATGCTGAAGATAAGCCTCCAGCATATATCAAAACAATAGGATATAATAACTATGAAATCTCAATTTCCCGTACTTTAAAAACTAAACATGAAAGAATAGGCGCGTTCATTCATGAATTAGGGCATATTTATAAAACAAAATTGAATATACCATTTGAATATAATTATGACGAAGAAAGACTGATAGACTGCATTTGCATACACTTAGGATTTGGAATGTTTTTAATGAATAATATTACCGATGAGGAGATTTATATCCCTGGAGTCGCACATCAATCTGAAAAAAGATTTTTTGGTTATTTAAAACCTGAACAATTTGGATATTTATTCGCTAGATACTTAAAAGAAAACCGAGTCGAACTTGGCAATATAAAACCTTTTTTAACTAGAGGTGCTCATAGGTATTTTAAAATAGGCTCAAATTATTTAACGAGAAAAAATAAATATCGTATTAGTAATAATCGAATAGATGGGCTATATGGTTGTGTAAAGTGTAAGTCATTTTTAAAATTCCCTATAGATAGAGAAATATCAACTATTAGATGCCCCAATTGTAATAATAGCTATGAAATCGCAACTAAGTTAAGAGACTATGGATAAAAAAACAATTAGAGCTTTTGTACCGTTTACGATTTTTCTCGTCAATCTGTCCCAGAATCACGCTTCAAAGTGTCTCCGGAACAGATTGAAGATTAGATCTGGGGCACTTCGATAGAGGAGAGTCAATATGGCATAAGAAACCTCGCGAAAGGAATAGATTTATGACATTGAGTAAGCTAAAAAAGGTGGCCTTGAGAAATGTTTGGAAAAACGAAGCCAAAGATTTTACAAATTGGCTAGCGGAAGAAGAAAATCTGAGTCTGTTAAGTGATGAAATAGGTATCGATATCAAACTTATAAAAACAGAGGCTATCGTAGGGAGTTTTAATGTTGATATATTGGCTGAGGAAGAAAACACTGGCAAGAAAATTATAATAGAGAATCAACTTGAAATAACTAACCACGACCACCTAGGCAAAATCATTACATATGCGTCTGGGTACGACGCAGATATAATAATATGGTTAATTAAGGACGTGAGGGACGAGCATAAACAAGCTATCGATTGGTTGAATGAGCATACAGATGAGAAATTAAATTTTTTCATAATAAAGATAGAATTGTGGCAGATTGGGGATTCACCCGTTGCGCCTAAGTTTCAGATAATTTCAAAACCAAACGATTGGGCGAAA
>JAHISK010000049.1 GCA_018818105.1 Candidatus Omnitrophota bacterium
AGCATCCTTTCTTAGACCTTGACATAATTCTCTCAATTTTGTCCCAGGATAGGGAACAGGCAAATAAAACTGAGTAAATCTGGCTCCTATATTCTTAGCAAATTTTATCGTGTTTAAAACGTCCTTCATGTTTTCATTCGGGCTCCCTATTATAAATGATGCCCCTAATTCCAATCCTTCATCTTTCACCATCTTTGCGGCCTTTAGATTTTGTTGGACCGTTGTTCTTTTCTTTAGAAAATCCAATGTAGCCTGATTCCCCGATTCAAACCCCATATTAATCCTGTAGCAGCCTGCTTTTTTCATTATTTGTAACATCTCTTTATCTACACAATCTACCCTCGTGTTAGCCCTCCAGATTAAATTAAATTTTTCTTTAATCATCCGATTACAAAACTCTTTAACCCACTCCTTATTCAGAGTAAAAGTGGAATCCTGGCAAATAAGACCTTTAGCATTATAATCATGCACTAAAATCCTTACCTCCTCAATGGCCTTATTCATATCTTTATATCTGACTTTTTCCCCCAAAACAATATTTGCTGAACAGAAAACACATTGATAAGGGCACCCACGACTAGCGTAAAAACTATATGTAGGAAGTATTTTATAATTTCCAGAGTGCGGAACATAGATACCCATTTTCACCATTGCATAATCTGGAATAGGAAGTTCATCCCCATTAATAAACATTGATTTATATGACACTTTGTTTATTGAGCCGTTTTTTCTATAGACCAAATTTGGCACGTCTTTAAAATCTCCCTTATTTTCTATTGTTTGCACTAACTTCAAGAGGATTTTTTCTCCTTCGCCAACCACGACAAAATCACACCACTGACATTCTTCCAACGTCCGCACCGGTAAAACAGAAGCATGTATGCCACCCAATACCACCTTCGTTTCAGGAGAATATCTCTTTATCATTTCTGCTGCTTTGTATGATTGAGGAATTGAAAAGGTAAAACCCGTAATACCAGCGACATCGTAATTTTTTAATTTTACTATCTTAGCAAGTTTTTCTACATCAATTCGTTCAGCAACACAATCCAAAATATCCGTCTCTACTCTATTTTGTTTTAAATAAGTTCCCAAACTCAATAAATTATAGGGTAAAATAAATCCTGTCCCTGTACTAAATGCTGATTTTAAATCCTCTACAGGTTGGGGAGGATTAATCAAAACTACACGCATATTTCACACTCACAATTGATGGTCTCCATTCAACTAAAATTAATCATCATACTCATTATTATTTACAAAATCCTTCCCTAATATCGCTGAGAACCTTACCAGGAATATGCTCTGTTTTAATATAATTTAAGAGTTCTAAAAAAATGTCTTTAATTCCCCTGTTTTTCGTATTGCACATTTCAAAGAGATCCTTTGTACTTTTATAACATTTTTTTGCTTCTTCATAACGGCTTAATCTTTCAGTATTAAGAAAAATATGGATGGGATGGAAACAAAAAACCTTTAAGCCTTCTTTATCCAACTCAAGTCCTTCAATAGAAAAGTTAACAAGCGGTTCCATTTCCATATAGAAATTATCCATCCAGTATATCGGCAACTCGATAGTGGTCGGTGAAATCCATAAAGGCTGGATTCCGCTTTTACGATACATCATGTAGTTACTTTGATATTCAATGCCATAATAAGCATATATAGGTCTAAGACGCTCAGTATAAAACAAAGAATGAGAACGGATACCTTTTGCGTCAGGAAACTTATCCAAACAATTTTTAATATGCTTACCTAACTTCAATGAAGTAAAGTTCGGATGTATCCCTATTTCGTGGCCACTTACATTGACTTTAGTGTAATTTGTCATAAATAATGTAGTACGTATATTATATGAAGCAAGTAATTCAAGAGAATATTCAATTACTCTATCAGGAACCCAATCCATATCCATTGTAATTACAATATCTCTATTCATTTTCGTATATTCCTTAAAATATTATTTTTAAAATCCGTATTTCGCATAACCTATCTCTTTTTATAATCTCCGCCAAGAAACAATTTTAACCATCCTTCAAAACACAATAGTGACCAAATAAATAACCGCCGGTTATGCTTTCCTTCTACATGTTCATTTATCAAATTATTAACCGTTTTGAAATCAAAATAATCATAAATAACCGCGTTTTTATTTAATAGTGTATTTTTAACATACTCAATACTTTCTCCTTTAAACCAACTGGCATCGGGACCAGAAAATCCCTGTTTATACTGATTACTTATTTTCTTGGGAATATACTTTTTCGAAACGTTTCTAAGAATCATCTTACCGTCTCTCATTTTCTGAAAATATTTATTTTGCTTAGCTAAATCATTTTCATCCAATCGAATAAATTTATCAATATTCTTAAGTTTTAATTCTACAGGAATTTTCATCGCGAAATCTACTAAATCATTATCTAAAAAAGGAACTCTTACTTCCAAACTATGCGACATATTCAACTTATCTTCCATAACCAAAAGACCATGCAAAAATGTTTTTGCTTCAAAATACAAAGAATGATTTATATAATCTTGCGGAGTTTGAGGAATAAGTTTGTGATTACCGAAAACATTCTTAAAAATATCCTCTGTCCATACATTTCTAATCTTCTCTCCTATAGGAGAGAAGAGCTGCTTTAAATCTTTGTTAGATACAAGACGCTGCCAATATTTATAGTAACCTTTTATATACTCATCAAAACTTTTGCTTCTCACTGTTCTATAATATCTCCAAGGATATCCGGCAAAAATCTCATCACTACCTATTCCTGATAAACAGACCTTAACAAACTTGGAAGCAAGTTTTGACGCATACAAGTTAGGGTAACTCTGTCCCATGCGTAAGTCTTCCAAACACCACACAACTTCTGGCAGACATCTTTGCATATCTCCGGACTTTAAAACTATCTCATAATGTTCTGTCTGGCATAAATACGAAAGATACTCTGCCTTTTTACGTTCATCAAAAGAAAGTTCTAATCCGGAAGCAGAAGATAAATCAAAGCCAACGCAAAATGTTTTTAGATTCTTAAAATGCTGCGCCGCAATTGCCGTAATTGAACCCGAATCTATCCCACCGCTTAAAAAAGAACCAACTTCTACATCACTTACTAGCTGCCATTTAATAGCCTGATGAAATAATCTATCAAGTTCTTCGATATATTCTGATTTCGATTTTATTTTCGCATCTTCCTCAAAATGAAAATCCCAATATTGTTTAATATCTATCTTTAATCCTCCTTCAGAAAAAATCTGCAGAAAATGTCCCGGCGGCAAAATTTTTACATCTTTAAACATAGTTTTATAGGTAAAGGTGTTCTGAAAAGTAAAATACTCCAAAAGAGTCTCTAAGTCCAAATCTACTCTAAATTCCGGATGCTTTAAAAACGCTTTAATTTCTGAAGAAAAAAGAAATACTTTATCATTTTGCCAATAATATAGAGGCTTTATACCATAACGGTCTCTTGCTAAAGTTAATATTTTATTTTTTTTATCCCAAACTGCAAAAGCAAACATCCCATTAAAAAAGTTAAAAGAATCTACTCCCCACCGGATAAAAGATTGAAGAACTACTTCAGTATCTGACTGTGACTTAAATTTTACCCCTTTTCTTTCTAAGCTTTTTCGTAATTCTTTAAAATTGTAAACTTCGCCATTATAACTTATAATAAAATTTTTATCTTCTGTACACATGGGTTGAGCAGCCCTCTTAGAAAGATCTATTACCGCAAGCCGTCTATGCCCTAATCCTATATAATTATCCACATAAATTCCCCTTCCATCCGGTCCTCTATGCGCTAAAGAATCCGTCATTGCATACACTAATTCTTCTCCTATTTTTTTATAATCTAGATTAATTATTCCAGTTATTCCACACATTTTATATTACCTTTTAAACGCAACTATTTATGCACACTAATAATACTTCCCATAATATAGACGGACATAAATTTTTCTTAAAGAGCTTATGCCTTTTCATGCAATTCTCCTACACAATAGTTTTCCACATAATATGCCTCCCAATAAGAACAACTATTACATGGATAAAAATCGTTTATATTATTTTCGATATGCTTTCTGCGTATCGCTTCGTAAGCCTTATTTTTCCAAATCTCTTCTATTGAATTATGTTTTATATTTCCGATAAAGCCATCTCTCTGCCAATCATAACAACATAATGCCACATCTCCATTCCAGCAAATAGCAATTTCTGTTAAAACCTTCAAACATGGTTTTCTATTTTTATGCTCAGATTCTTTCTCCATTATATAACCCAATCTCCCATCTAAAGAATGAGCACAATAGATTCTTACCCTATCGACTTTATCTCTCCAGAAATCTACAAACTCCTTAATAAAGGTCTTATTCTCTTTTGTTTTTACTGCTGAAATTTGAATTTGAGGCAACATATAATTACCTATTTCTTTTTCTTTTATAAAAGCTAACACATTAGAAAAAACTTTTTCAAAATCAGAATTTTTTCTTATTTTCTCATAAATATTCGCGTAATTAACATCTATACTAAAGGAAATAAAATCCACCCCTAAATCTAAAAATTTTTTTGTCATATCATATGTTAAAAAACACGCGTTAGTTGCTATTTGTATAGGTTTTAAATTTTTTATTTTCGCATACGAAACCATTTCTAAAAATTGAGGATGTAAAAATGACTCCCCTCTAAAAAAAGGAACTACACAGACCGGGAGGAAACAAGCCACTTCATCAATAATATTCTTAAACATACTCATTGGCATATCTCCCAATTCCATCTTTACGTTATTACGTGGGCACATAATACATGTTAAATTGCATCGATTCGTTAACTCTATAATAATCCTCTCAGGAAAATTAAAAGACTTGTGATCTTTCGTATATGCTTCCCACTCACTCAAAGGATTATCAAAAATATTTTTTCTACGGAACAATTGTTTCATTTGTTTAGTAATTAACTATTTCAACGAGTTTTTCTTTCTTTTCATACATCTGATTACATGCTTTACATTTTGCACTATTATTTACGAAAATTAAATTACTCCCGCATTCACACATCCATCCAATTTGCTTTGCTGGCACACCCGCAATCAGCGCGTAATCCGGTACATCTTTATTAACCACCGCTCCCGCGCCAACAAAAGCGTATTTTCCAATTATTACTCCGCAGATAACAGTCGCGTTAGCGCCAATCGTCGCGCCTTTTTTAACTAACGTAGGCAGAAATTCTTTTCTCCGCGCGATAAAAGCCCGGGGATTATAAACATTCGTAAAAACACAGGAAGGACCACAAAAAACATCATCTTCCAAAATAACCCCTTCAAATAAAGATACATTATTTTGAATTTTACACTTATTCCCAACACTAACATTGGGTCCAATCATTACATTTTGTCCGATATTACAAGCTTTTCCAATCTTTGTATTTTTAAGGATATGAGAAAAATGCCAAATTTTTGTTTCCTTTCCAATCTCTACATCTTTATCAAGATAAGAACTCTCATGAATAAAAAAACCATCCCTTCCTTTATTATACTTTCGCTTCATAATATACCCCTTGCAACGATTCCTCCGCTGATTCTAATACCCTCAAAACTGCTAACCCCTCCATACCATCTGTTCTTGGATTTTCTCTAGAAACTACACAATTAATAAAGTGCATTAACTCTTCTTTTAATGGTTCTTTTTGTTCTACTGGAAGAACTTGACATTCAGCTTTATGGGCAACAGGAATATTTTCGTCTCCCCATTTTATTTCATGAGGATACAAAAAAAGTTTTCCTTTACTTAAATCATCAAAAACAGCCATTGCTTTTGAACCAACTACTATTAATTTTTGTTCCTTAAAAGGATGCAGCCAACTCACAAAAATATGCGCCTTTATTGCGTTTCTAAATTCTAACGTAGTTAAAGTCGTATCATAAA
>JAHISK010000050.1 GCA_018818105.1 Candidatus Omnitrophota bacterium
AGAGGGGGCGCCAGTACTTTTTTATTTTTTTATTGATAAAGGATTAGGAGGCAATCCCTCGTTTACTCACCCATTACACCACGATGTTATAAAACGAATAGAAGATAAATATTAATAACCTAGCTTTTTACCTCTTACTCTATAATATCATTTCAAATTTAGCAATTAGCATTTTATATTTTTATATACTATTTCTTTTAAATGCTAATTTTAAAATGTTAATTGATAAATTTAAAATTTCAATAACGGATCCTCCATCCCCAATTCTCTAAACGCGTTAATCCGAAATCTGCAGCTATCACATTTACAACAAGGCATTTTGCCGCCCTTATAGCACGACCATGTATGCTGAAAAGGAACACCAAGTTTTATGCCCTTTTTAATTATATCTTTTTTCCCCGCGTCAATTAACGGCGCGACTATTTTTATATTAGACTTCTCCATGCCCAAATTTACAGCGGATTGATAACTCATTAGAAATTCCGGGCGGCAATCAGGATATCCGGAATAATCCTGAACGTGGGCGCCAATAAACACGCTCGAGGCACCAATGCTTTCTGCCAAAGAAAAAGCGTAACTTAAAAAAATTATATTTCTTCCCGCGACATAGGTAGAAGGAATTTCTTCCTTTGTAAGATTACGATTAAGGGGAACCGCCTTTTTCTTATCGGTAAGGCTTGATTTCGTCCAACTTAAATCAATCTTTTCAACATAATAATCGATTTTGTTTAACTGAGCTATTTTTTTGGCACACTGAATCTCTTTTCTATGCCGCTGTTTATAGTCAAAAATCAATGCAGTCAGCTTATACCCTTTCTTTTTAGCTAAATACAGCGTAGTTACCGAATCTAACCCCCCAGACAATAATATCACGCCTTTTTTCATGTTTTTTATTCGCGCTTATGTTCAAGCCGTAATCGCGCCTCTCTAATCGCTTGATGTAATTTCTTCTCCAAAATTCTACGCGGAGGTAGCTGGGTAAGATACTCCGCGACACGAATACCGCTCTTATTAAGCTCCAATAATTCTATCTGTTCGTCTGATTTAGTAGCGCAAAGTATAAGCCCTAACGGATGTTCTTCTCCAGGCTGTCGTTCATACTTATCCAGCCAACGAAGATATAATTCCATTTGCCCCTTATATTCCGGACGAAATTTACCAAGTTTTAACTCAATGACAACGAGACGTTTAAGATTACGGTGATAAAATAATAAATCTAGATAAAAATCCTGATTATCAACAACTAAGCGTTTCTGCCGAGCAACAAAGGTGAACCCAACTCCTATTTCTAAAATAAATGATTCTAACTCTCGTAATATCGCCGCCTCAATATCCTTTTCTTGATACGCTCCTTTAAGCCCTAAAAAATCAAGAAAATACGGGTCGCGAAAAACAAAGTCTGGTGTAAGCCTATCTTCTTCTCTAAGCTTTGCTAATTCTAATCGGGCAAGTTTTTCAGGCTTCTTCGAAAGACCAGTGCGTTCAAAAAGCATACTGTTTATTTTCTTGCGCAACGTTCGCACGTTCCATTGTTCAACATGGCACATTTGGGCGTAAAAATCCCGCGCAAGAGGATCTTTAACCGCTAATATTTCAACAAAATGGCTCCAACTCAATTGCTCAGCGAGTGTTGTAATAATTTTCTCTCGAGAAAAATATTCAGCAAATTTAACCATCCTGGCAAGATTTCGTTCACTAAATCCCTGTCCATACACGGGTATTAATTCTGCCGACAGTGTCGGCAGAATCTCACTACCATATTCCGCACGCTCCTTATGAAGAACTTCTCTATAAATTCTCTCTCCTATACGCCAATAAAGCACTGTCAATTGAGAATTCGCAAATACGGCTACTCTGTTCCGTGCCACTTCGATAAAAGAACGGATTTCATCGATTATCCCATCTGTTTCAAAAAACATCTTTCCCTTTGTTATTTTCTTTTTTACCACTTTCTTTTTCATACAATATCAAACATCCTTATTATTCTATTTTTTCGATGTTTTCTTTTCTTACTCATTTATTTAATTAGCGTCCATTAGCAATATCTTTATTCGCGAAAATTAGCGTATGAAGCACAAGAATTTTCTGTTTCCCAAACTCTTACTTCCGTAAGATCACAACTGTCGTTTTCTATTTTCCCCTTCAACTTATCAAATATGTATTTTGCTATTGTTTCTGAACTGGGATTTTCTTTCTTAAAATAATCTAAATCATTTAAATGCTTATGATCCAGGCCTTCTAACACATCTTTTACGATACCCTTCAATTCCCCAAAATCCATAACCATTCCCGGCGGATTTAATTTTTCAGCGGAAACAAGTACTTCTACTTTCCAATTATGCCCATGTAAAGATTCACACTTACCTTTATACTCTCTTAATGAATGCGCCGCGCTAAAATGAGTAACGACCTTTATTTTATACATTGATAACCTCCGGTCTGGCAATAGTTCTCTTTAAAAATAATTTTGCTAATTTGATAAACTGAGTTGGTTCATCTGTAACGTAAAAATCTTTTTTTCCCTTTCTCTTCTTCTTATTCAAAAAATTATTCTTTGTAAGGAACTGCTTAGTATGAAGAGCTACTTCTTTTGCTGAATCAACAATGAAAGTATCTTGCAGATACCGCGAAATCTCCTGTTTTAACAACGGATAATGGGTACATCCTAGAATGAGAGAATCAACTCTTTTTCTTTTAAAATCTTGTAAATACATTTCTATCACTTCTTGGGTTATCTTCCCTGTCAAAAGACCTTCCTCAACTAAAGGCACAAACAAAGGACAACTTTTAGAATAGACTAAAGCGCCAGGATTATATTTGGCAATCTCTTTTTCATAACTGGCGCTGGCTATAGTTGACCGCGTACCAACAACGCCAATGACTGAAGACCGTGATACAATTAAAGCTTTCTGAACACCCGGCTCAATCACCCCAGTAATATAAACATTAAAAGTTTTCTTTAAATAATCCATCGCTAACGAAGATGCTGTATTGCAAGCAACAATCACCATCTTAACTTTCTTATCTAACAAGAAAAGAATATTTTCCACGCTAAATTTTCTAATGGTAGATTGCGATTTATTTCCGTAAGGAACTCTCGCCGTATCTCCAAAATAGACAATATCTTCATAAGGCAAAATCTTCTCAATCTCGCTTAAAACGGTTATCCCCCCTACACCTGAATCAAAAATACCAATAGGCCGATTATTCATGAATTTAATTTTCTGTCAAAAGTTTACTTAAATTCCAAATAACAATTTCCAAATCCCAAATAAATCCCAATATCCAATGATCAAAATTAAAACCATTATAATAAATATTTATGTTTTGGACATTTGAAAATTGGAATTTGGAGTTTATTTGTTATTTGGTGCTTGGAATTTGTAATTTCCATATTTATCTTCGATTCTTTACCAAAGAAGTATATCTATCATTTAGAGATACTACACCTAATGTTATTGCTTCAGAAATCTGTTTCTGATAAGACTGTCTTCTCAAACTTTTTTCATCATATATATTGCTTAAATATCCTATTTCTATCAAGACCGAAGGCACATAGGCGCACTTTAATACATAAAAAGAAGCACTTTTAGGAACCTTCGGCTTAAATCCTAAATTTTTAAAAGTAGAATACAACCGGTTGCCAAACTCTACAGAAAGCGCGTGATTTTTAGTAAGCAACATATCCCAAAGAATCGCTTGTTCATCAGATGACAGCTGTTTAGAAAACCAAAGGTTTTCTTCTTTCACTATACTTTCGGCACACTTTTGGCTATCAAATTTGCTAGGTGAAAGGCAATAAAATTCTACCCCGCTTACAGAACGAGTCCGGTTTGAATTAGCATGAATACTAACAAAAAGGTCGGCATTAACCTTTCTTGATATCTCTACGCGTTCTCTGAGGGAAAGGAAAATATCTTTATCCCTCGTAAGAACGACTCTAAATCCTTTCATTACTAAATCATCTTTAAGTAACTTAGCAACTTTTAAATTCAAATCTTTTTCTTTCATCCCGCTAACTGATATAGCTCCAGGATCTTTACCTCCATGACCAGGATCAACTACTATTGTTTTCACTTTATACGACGGCTTAAACGCTATATTTTCCTGTAAAGAAACTATTCTTTCCAACTCCTCCGGTAACCGAATAATCCCTTTTGAATAAAGGGGCGGACTATTAAAATAAACTGTTTTACCGTTTATAGAACCTACTACAGAATTTAAAATAAGCTTTATCTCTCTATTCGAAGAATAAATTCTAACCATATCATCCAGCGTATCAAAATCATAATCAAAATCATACTTTTTGCAAAAACTGTTTATATCAATTGTTTTGCCAACGCTGGATTTGTATCTTGACCCCACTAATACTGTTGACGATGAACTGGCGGCACAACCTAATAATAGACTATAGACTATAGACCATAGACCATAGACTAGAATTTTTCTTTGAAAAATTCTAAGGGATCTAAAAGTCTTCGGTCTTTGGTCATTGGTCATTGGTCTAATTTAATCCTAAAATTAATTTTGCTATCTCAAAATATATCAATATCCCTACAACATCTACAATGGTCGCGATTAACGGTCCGCTCATAAGAGCCGGATCAAGCTTAAGTTTTCTAAACAATATCGGCAAACTTCCTCCTAAGGTAGTTGCTAAAAGAATTGTTACCCCCATCGAAATACTAACAGCCAAACTTAATAACAAATCTTTCTGCAATACCGCGACGATGATAGCTCCCACTACCGCCAGAATAAGTCCAATCAATACACCTACAAAGGATTCACGAAAAATTACTTTAAAAAAATCTTTAACGCCTATATCTCCTGTGGCTAAACTTCTTATAATAATTGTCGCCGATTGCGTTCCAGTATTACCCCCCATAGCTACTAGAACAGGTATAAAAAATGTCAACGCGATAAACTGCCTAATAGTCGCGTGATGACGTTGTAAAACAAAAGCCGAAATAGATTCAAAAATAACCAAAACTATAAGCCAAAAACTTCTCTTCCATACAAGGCTAAAGACATTCGCTTCCAAATAAGGCTTCTCTACCGGCAAAACAGCCGCTATTTTTTCAAAATCTTCAGTAGTTTCATCTTCTAAAACATCAACTAAATCATCAAAGGTAACTATTCCTAATAACTTATTATTGTTATCAACAACCGGCAAAACAATTAAATCATACCGCTTAAATATATTTGTCGCTTCTTCCTGATCAGCAAAAGCGGTAACGCTAATAACCTCTCTAAACATAATTTCAGATACCTTAGTCTGCTGGTCCGCTAACACTATCTTCTTTAACGAAACAATACCTATGAGTTTTTTTTCATTATCTAAAACATAGCAATGATATATTGTCTCTTTACCCAGCCCCACGCTTCTTATGTGATCTATCGCTTGTTGCGCTGTCATGCCCTCATAAAGTTGGACAAAATCAGGAGTAATAAGCCGTCCTATCGAATCATCGGGATAATTAAGTATTTGTACAGCAACTTTTCTTTCTTCCGGGGAAAGCAGACTCATGAATTTTTTAACAAGCTCGGCGGGAACTTCTTCAAACAACTCCGTTCGATCATCAGGAGACATCTCATTTAGAATGCCTTTTATCTCCTGACTGTTCAAAGACTTAAGCATTTCCTCTTCTTCCTCGGTAGACAAATACTCAAAAACGTCAACCGCTCTCGAATAATGAACCAACCTAAACACAATCAGCTTGCAAGACGCGGTGGGTAGAGCGCTAATGATTCTGGCTATATCTTCCGGGTGAGGAGGCAATAAATTCTTTATTTCAGGGTATTTTTTCTCCTCAATAAGATAATTAATTTTATTAATTAAATTTTTCTTAATCATACCTATTGAACCTCATAAAAACAGAAAAATAAACAACACAATCCCGTAAAACAATTATATATATTGCATCTTCTATATTCTTACATTTTTCTATCTTTTAGTAGTATACCATCCCTTATTATAAAAGCAAAACGCAAAATAGCAGTCAGCTACCTGCTATCTTTATAGATTATACGCGCAAAGGATAGATTTATCTTGAATTGTTTGGTAGGTCGCTTGGGCAATTAACTTAAGCGTATCTATATTATTAATAAGAGTTTCTTTCTGAACTAAGGGAATATCCTTAAAATACTTAGTCGATGTAAGCAGAACAAAAAATGTATCCCTATCGCCAAAAGCAGCTTGATAAGAATGATGATTCCAATCGCTGCCAATAAAAACAAAAACTCTTCTATCTTTAAACACGGCAGCAAATTTTCCTTGGATATCACTTATAACTTGTCCCTGAGGATGAAAAAAAAGAACAATCTCAATAAACTTATGATTTGGCTTAATTGCGTGTTTTACTTTATCAATAATTTGGGTTAACCGCGCGGACTCAACCTCGTGACGTTTCTGGTCGGAAAGTTTTTTTAATTGCTCTTTATATTTTTCCACAAAATCCTGGTTTACAAAATTTATCGATTTATGAGCGGAATAAAATGCTATAAATACTTGAAAAAAATACATCTGACACATCAAATAAACCACCGAATTTGTAATTTCTAAATCAAGCCGAAGAGGAAAAAACATATCATCATTATGATGAAAAGAAACCACCGTCTTTACAGATAAGCCTTCTATTTTAGACCCCAAAGACTCCTGAAAAAGCTGAACTACCCAAGGGCCAAACGCGGAGCCTAACCTTTCTTCAACTATGGGAGAAAAATAAGCACATTCTTGATCTTTATATTTCACAGAAAAATCATACGCCTGGCTTCTACTCTGAGCAAGATAAGAATTAAACTCTAAATAAACTTCTTCTAACCGTTTGGTGTCTCTATTTAAAAGTAAAAATAACGGCAGATAAAATATAGCTGTGTGCGGACAGGCAAACCTTCCGCCAATATCAGACTCCTCATCAAACTGAATGGGCAATTTAAAAATATCATCCCACCCTAAAGAATCAAGCTTACTAAAAGATTCCGGGTCAGCTAACCATAAAAAATTCTTCTGCCAATGATTATCTCCAAGCTCATTTAAAAGCAACTCTTTTAAAGTATTAGCAAGCTGCTGTGTTTCTTTAGTGGTTCCAGACTTAGAAATTGGAATAATTAGCGTTTTATTCAATTTCCCCGCGGATAACGGGTTACTTTTTATCTTATCAATTATCTGCGCCAAGGCTGCCGGATCTAAACTATCTAAAACATAACAATTATGTTTCTCATTTAACGCCAACAAAGATTTAATCCCATTACTTGACCCGCCCATACCAATAAAAATAAATCTTTCCTTATTATTTAAAACAGTTTGAATCTGCTCAAACCAGCTTTCAATTTTTGAAAAAGGGATTATCCTCATCCATCCTAATCGTTTATTATTTCCATCAAACCCTATATCGCGATAAGGATTTTCTGAAGAAATTTCATCTTTACTTTTCCCTTGAGCTTCAATAATAAATTTAGCTAACTGACTTTCCATTCTCTCCTCCTCATAGGTTATAAAAGAAATAAGATGTAAGAATTAAGAAGCAAGATAATATATTTTTTATCTTTAATTATTCCTATATACTTCTAATATCTGACATAAAACGCGCTATAGACAAACATAAAAATTGTTTCTTGAGATTATATTATCCACAGATTACCGTTCTTTGCAATTATAAAAATCACAATCACGTAATGGGTGAGTAAACGAGGGATTGCCTCCTAATCCTTTATCAATAAAAAAATAAAAAAGTACTGACGCCCCCTCTTGTTTTATGATATACCATAATTGATGGGAATTACATGGAAAATAAGAGGCCGCGAAATAAATAATGAGGATATTGTTTCTATCCAGCAAGTAATCAAAAAA
>JAHISK010000051.1 GCA_018818105.1 Candidatus Omnitrophota bacterium
AAAAGATCTAACTTCTCAATAATCTCATTGGTATCTTCGGAATAATGAACCCGGAGATGAAGCTCTTCAAAAGCTTTCTTTTCAAGGGGATGTATATAATCACTCATGAGGAATATTTCCGTATCCAAAGATAACGCTTCAAATAATGGCGTTGAAGGATCCTCAATCAATACCGCTTTAGGATTATATTGATCCAAAAATTCCATTAAAAAAGTATTATATATAATTTTTAGATTCTTTAATCTTTTTAATACCGGCAATACCGAACAGTTTTTTGAATCCAAATACGGCAGTGGTTTCACATAAATTTTAACTCCTTTTAATGAATTCAAGTATTCCAAAAGACAAACTTGCCTTTCGGTCAATTTATGAGCTATTCGTTTCATCCCCCCCTCCAGGACAGAAACACTTACCGTCATCGGAAATAATATATCAATATCTTTTTTAGACCGGGATATATCAACTAATTTAGTTTTTCCTAAAGAAACGATTTTACAATTTATTTTACTTTCCGGATACACTCTTTTTAAATCTTCTTCCGTAAAACCATAACTTATAAAATAATCGCATCGATTAAAATCGGAATCAAAATGCCAAGGCACACAGGAATCGCCATATGCCGAGCCATGCTGAGCGCCAACAATTTTTATATTCTCACTCCGTAAGTATTCAAAAACAAGCGCTTTTATTTTCAACATGGGAGAATTACCCCATACACCCAACGCTATCGGAAACTTTTCATTAATTCCTCTCAGATTATCAATCGCGGCAACATAACGGGTTATATTTTTCATGAAATCATCTTTAATATCTTTTAAAAAAACTTTCTGACAAGGATTTTCGACATCTTCGATAAAACTCAAACATGAAAAATCAATATTTTCCGGAGCGGATAAATTCCTCTTGCGAAAACATAAAGGATTATCATCCTTAAAATCGTAATATATGATATTATATTTGCTCCGTAGTTTTCTTAAGAATTCTAACTCATACAGATATTCATACAATAATACGGTCTTTTTACCAGGTAAAAGGTTTCGATAAATAAAATCATTACTTAACCGGTCAGTTAATCTCTTTATCATCCAAAACGGTCTTTGCTTAACTTTTTTTATCAAATCGCCTATCCGAGCCAATACAGGATGATTGTTCCCTCCTTGAGCAGGTTGTTTTATGATTTCCGCGTCTAAATCGGGGAAAGCGGAAGAAATAAAATACCTCATATCTGAATTTCCGTCAATAAATCCTCTGAATTCATAATCATAAAAAGAAATTCTCTTTAACTTATAAATACTCATCGCCCTTTTCAAGGTCTCATGAAAATAAAAGTATCCGAAAAAATGATGTTTGCCTAAATAAGAATAAAGGGGGCCAAAATATCGCATTTTAAAATTAAACTGCCTATTTATAACCGGAGCGATTTTAGAATCCAGGAGAGCCAAGGAATCGTCTACTGTTTTAGAATAATCATCTCGATAGCAAATCATCTCTTCCGCAGTCAAAAAATTACTCAAACACTGACAATCCTTATCATAGTATTCTTTCAGGTAAATATCGACGCTGGAATGTGTCGAAAAAAGAAAATCATTATTCGACATACCCCTTTTAATATAATCATCAACATTTTCAATACTATGAAAAATTACCGCTTTTTTCATTTATCCCCTTGGATTTTATTCGTGAGATCTACCGATAACGCAACCAATCGCCAATCTAACGGCGTGCCTTTTTTAATCCCTATAGCCGCTTTTTTCCCTAACACTTTTCCAAAATATTTGGGAGATAATCCCGCGGCCGGTCTTATTGATCTAATGTTTTGCTCCGTAAAAAGCTCTCCCCTCTTTATATCTTTTACGACAAACAAAGAACGCCTCAAAACTCTACCTCCCTCTTCTCCTTTAGCCAAACCATAATAAACCTTACCCAAAGCTTTTTCTACAATCCTTATATTGTCCACTAAATTTTTTAGCTCATCAATTTCTATAGAAAAAAAACTATCAGGATTATCCGCTTTTCGAGCTAAAGTAACGTGTTTTTCAATCATTTTAGCTCCCAGGGAAACAGCAGCAACTGAAACCCCACCCCCCAAGGTATGATCAGAAAGACCTACCGGACTGGCGAATAAATCACTCATATGAGAGATTGTTTTTAAATTCATCTCCGCCGGATCGGCAGGATAACTACTCACGCATTTAAGAAGCATTATTTCTTTTGCACCCGCATTTCTTGCGGTATTCACCGCAGCTTCAATTTCTGAAATATCCGCCATCCCTGTAGAAAGAATTAAAGGTTTCTTAGTTTTTGCCATATATTCAATTAAAGGTAAATCAACCAGTTCGAAAGAAGCAATTTTATGGATAGGAACATCTAACTCTTCCAAAAAATCCACAGCCGTTTTATCAAAAGCAGTAGAAAAAAACAGCAAGCCTAAATCATCGGTTACTTCTTTTAACTTTTTAAACCATTTCCAGGGAGTATACGCTTTTTTATACAATTGATATAACGTCTGACCGCCCCATCGAGGATGTTTTACCATAAAATATTTATTCCGGCTGTCGATTGTTAATGTATCCGGCGTATAGGTTTGAAATTTAACAGCATCGGCGCCACTTTTTTTTATTCCTTTAATCAATGAAACAGCATTTTTAAAATCCTGTCCGTGATTAGCTGATACCTCCGCCACAATAAAAACCTTTCGCATACTTTTAAAGCATACCATCTTTACTCCTTATCTAGTCAAACTAACTCAACAAATATTTCCCCTATAGTCCTGATCGCTACGCCCTGCCTAAATTTTGGCATATATTCAACACCTCTGCCTTCTTTAAAATCCAGCCACCATCTAACATCCTGAAACCCGAAAAAATGCCTCAAATATACAGTGCTTGATAATCTTGGATTAATTTCAAAAGGGACATATCCCGATTGCGTTTTTCTACATTGAATATTTAACGACCCTTCCAAAGAAACGGCTTTAGCAATATTCTCCGCTAAAAGCTTAATCCTTTCATCATCTGATAATCGCGCGACTTTCGTTAAACTTCCGTAGCCTAAAATCCTTTTAAAAGCGACCGTATAATAATCTTTACCAGTAGAAAAAACAGCCGCAGTATATTCATCATCGTCGGAACCGATTATCTCCTGAATAACACCATCGCGCATTTTTCTTCCGAAAAAATTTAGGTCTTCTCGATTATTGATAAAAACGAATCCTTTACCGCCACACCCTTTCCTCGGTTTTAAAATAAAAGGAAACGATAACTCATCTTTATAATCATCGACCAGATAAGTTTTAGGGTATGGCAAGTTATTTTTCTTAAGAAAATTTATCGTCTCATATTTATCTAAAAAAGTTTCAACGATTTCCTGTTTGTTAATAAAGATATTTGCGCGCTCATTAAAAAACCCACGCTGGTTATTAAAAAATTCTATTTCCCATTCGGTCACGGGAAAGACATGCGTCACCTTATCTTCCTTTAATATTCTTTCAATAAAACTAATATACTCTGAATCATCTTTCACTTGCGGAGCAATATAAAATCTATCTACTAATTTTCTTCCCGCGGCAAAAGAATCAATATCACATCCTACCAAATTAAAACTACCATCAATATCCTTCAAACATTTAATCACACTTTGACCGATATCTCCGCCAACCCCCGTTATTAATATTCTCTTATTCATAATTGGCCTTTTATCTTTTTAAAACTCTTACCAAATATGGCTCGTCTTTATCATATTTCATTATATCTTTTATTAATAGTTTCGGATTATATTGAACCCGTTTAATTTCAACCTTCCTATTTTTAAGATCAACTGTTGCGTAACTAGGCTGATGTAAATCCCTCGGCTGACCGCAGGAACCCGGGTTTATTACCCGAACATGATTTATCGAACTGTCCATAGCATAATGCGTATGCCCAAGAAAAATAAACTCATACGGCAAATCCTTAAACCGTACCAGCGAATCCGTAGGATAAATATATTCATCCCGATAATCCCAAGGACTGCCATGAAAAACAGCTAATTTAAACTCCTCGATACTATATTTCTGAGGCAAATTTTTTAGAAAATTAAGATTATCGGGTTTAATATTCTCGTTTAACCTCTTAAATGAACCCAACGACTCCTGGGCAGCACCGTTTCTCATTATATCTTCTCCGCATAAAAACGCAGCATCATGATTACCGGACACACAGATAAGGTTAGTCAATGATTTCAAAACATCAATAACTTCATTTTGGTGATAATAATATCCGCAAATGTCTCCCATAAAACAATAAAGATCGCAAGATTCATGCTGAAGCTCTTTCCAAACTTTTTCAAACGCATAGATATTTCCGTGGATATCGGAAAAAAGTCCTATTTTCATATTTTTATCTATATTTATTCTTCTCCCAGCGCGTCACAAAAATATGAACACCTCGGACTATTCCAATTTTCGCAAAAGCTTCGAACAACTTATCTTTAAGACCGTACGCGTTAACTTTACTAAAACACTCTTCAAAATGAATTCTTTTGAGATGAGCTTTTCTGCCGAACTCCGGATATAAAATATAATCTTCTCCCATTAAAGGAAAAATTTCCATGGGAAAATCACCGGTAAGATATTTTATTTTAAAACCGTTATTCAATAACAATCTTTTCATCGTTTTAATTGACCAATAATTAAGATGCTCGGCATGAGCAGTCCAATAATAATGCTTTTGATAATTTTCTTTAAGGAGGGTTTTCATTAACATATCCTGCAAGATACTGAAATCATTAGGTACAATAACTAAAAGAATCCCCTGGGGCAATAATAAATTATCTCTGACTATCTCAATTACTTTTAAAGGTTCCCGAAGATGCTCCAGCACATTATTAAGCGTAACTACCGAGCATTTATTAAATCCTAATCCCAATAATTTGTTTATATTGCCCTGTTTAATATTAAGGCTATTTTTATCTTTTATTGCTTCACAAGCCGACTGGGAAAGCTCTAAACCTTGTGTTTCCCAGTCATTTTTTTTCATGAATCTCAAAAAATCTCCATATCCAACGCCGATATCTAATATTGTCTTAGGCAAATCCGAAGGTAACAGCCTTGTCAAATGCCTTAACCGATCATAATACTGCATCATATAGAAGCCGTCGGAATCATTGAGTTTATCCGTCATTGCGCGATTTTGTCCAAGATTCTCGTAATACCTTGTTTCATAATAATTATTTAATTCTTCCTCGGTCGGCATAGGATAAACATGCCAATAACCGCACTTTTTACAGTTTATAATCGTATGATTATTTTTCTTTACTATCTCTTTATAAGGATGTTTGTTTTGCATCTTTCAAAATATCCTTTACCGCATCTTTAAAGGAACGGCCTTTCGGCAGATTCATCGAATGTTCCACTATCTGATCCTGCCCGGTTTTACCTTCACAATATCGCGGTTTACTGCCGGGAATAATAATATTACAAATAGTCTGAACCATGTCGGCAATAGTATTAACTGATCCCCCCGCCACGAGGTTAGTACCTTCCATTTCATGATCAATACAGAATTTAATTATCTCCGCTAAATCTTTTACATATATATAATTTCGTTTCATTTCACCACGGCCATATTGAACCGGAACCACATTCGCTAATGCGCCATCAATCGCCTTATTAATCTCTAAATGAGTAGAGCCCTCTCTGCCAAAAATACCGGAAATCCTTAATATTCCATGTCTTACTCCGGACATTTTTATTATTTCCTCGGCTAACCATTTACTGCACCCGTATCCTGTATCGGAATTGGGTTTACTTTTAGATGTAATATGTAACTCTTTTACTCCACAAACTGTTATTGAAGACGCAAAAACAAAATAAGCATTTATCCCTTTTGCCCAATCTATTAATTTTGCGGTTGCCATAACATTGGGACGAAAAAGAATCTGACTGGCGTCATTATCCCATACTACTTTCGCTCCTAAATGAACTATAGCGTCTACTCGCGGCAAAGATTGAATTGTTAAATCAAAACTGGGATCCTCAAAATCCATGATGATCTCTTTTTCAAACCCTCTACTCCTGCGTACCGCCGAAATTAATTCCCAATTTGTATTAGTCAAACTGGTGATTAATTGCTTACCTACAAAACCATTTGCTCCGGTAATTAATACTTTTTTTCTCGAAGAATCTTTTTCCATTAGAACTACTTTTTTACAAGCACCAAATTTACTCAATCTTCCGGACAGAATCCGCTGTTCCGGAGTATATCAAAAATCCTCTAACGCCACGCTGATACCCTTCACCCTTAAGATTAAAGCGTTTACGGCGCTCCCTTATCAATGATTACGCCTTTTCACTCAAAAGGTATTTTGAAATTCTACCTGTTCCTTTACCATCAACACATTCCCGGCCACAACGACACATCGCCATCCTATTTTCATATTTCATTTCATTAATAAAATCTTTTACTTTATACAAACTATTTTTATCGTAAACCCATCCCGCATATTTCAAGAATTCCTGATTCACAAAGCTTTTAAGATTATCCCTTTGATTATCCGCGAAACAGAAAGCGATTGTAGGCAAACCTATTCTCGCCAACTCATATAAAGTCTGCCCGCCGCCGGAAATAGCGATATCGCATTTCAGCATCAAACTTTTCATTTCACCAGCGGAAAGATTTGAATACCAATGAATCGGCGCGGAAGAATCTCCTTTTACCGGCAAAAAAGAAAATGTTTTCCTTCCCGCCAAAACAACATGATAGTTAAAATCAGTAAATTCCCTGGATAGAAACATTAAAGTTTTTTTTATAAACCTTATCTGCGTTATTCCGCCAAACGTTATCAATACATCTTTTATTTCTTTTCTTATCTTTTTCTTAGGGACACTCCAAAACTCTTTGCGCAAAATTATATAATCTTTTCCGGTTAAATATAAAACCTTGGAATAAGATGACCGTCGGAGATAACGCCGATAACTGATTTTATCACCATAAATAGAAGGATTAATCACCGCATCAACATAATATTCTATCCGGTTATAATCATCGATAGCCACAAAATACTTCCGTGGTCTTTTTTTCTGTCCAAAACTAAACCGATAAAGACTATAATAAACCGCTACCGGAGCAAGATAAGAATCAATAATTACTAAATCGGCGCCCATCGCTAAAACTAACGCTTCCTTTCTCTTTTTTATCCAATTTAACATTATCGGATTTACTTTATGATCGCTCAAGAATCTTTGAGCGGCTTTATCCCCATTAACAATAACCCCAATTTCTCTTTTACTTTTAGCTTTAACCGCCGCTATACCTTGAGAAAGAGCGACACATCTATTCAAATGGCCAAACCCATTTTTTAACCCTCCTTCTGTAAAAATCAATATTCTCTTTTTCACTAAACTCCCTATATCAAAAATCACACGTATGACTATTAACCAATTTCCTTAGGCTTCAAACTGAAAGTTGATAAAATGCCCCCTCGGATAGACTCTAACGTCTCCTATAAATCGAAACCCTGAAAGATACATCTTTACGGCGTGAACATCTAAAAAAGACCTAAAGTCTAAACAATTTTAAATATAAATATTAGTTTTGCCGACAAACCTAATATGGGTTAACGCCCACATCTAACTCTGAGCGAACACCTTTATATTTGGTATTTTCTCCCACCTTCGGAAAACCTTCTATCGTCAATTTCATAGATAGAAAACAGATGTTGCCACCTTCACGTATTTGCGTTTCATTCAAAACTCATCCGAAATACAGCCCTAAATAAACCCAACCTCCCTTTCCTGCGATTGCCGCAAATAGTATTCCGCCAATTCATAATCTTTTTTTTCATCTATCTCTATGGCGTATTTTTCATCATGAATAACCACGCGAACCTTCTCACCAAAAAAAGCGTGGACAGATTTTTTTCCTTCGGTTTCCATTAAAATTTCTTTTTTCACCGCTGCCACAGCTCCATCAAATAAATAAAGCTTGGGTAAATCTTGTTTTCGATATAAATTCGTCGCCACCATAAAAGGCTTAATCATTCCGGTTTCCGAATCAATTACTTTCATCCATTCCGGCCTTTGATCAATAAGATACGCAGTCGCAACCGCTGTGCCATCTTCATGATTAATTAGTTCGCGGATAACGCTATCTATTTCTCCATCTTTTCGAACCGGAACATTTGCTTGCAATAAAACGACTATATCCGTAATATAATTCTCTTCTTTTTCCAAATGCCTGACTACATGACGAAGAGCATCCTCAATCGGAGAATGATCTAACGCTAAATCCGGAGGCCTAATAATAATTTCTGCCCCATATTTCTCCCCAGCCGCGCTTATATTACTATCATCGGTTGAAACAATAACCCTATCACACAATTCACTTGTCAAAGCCGCTTCAATCGTATAAGCTATTAACGGCTTATCTAAAAGGCTCATGAGATTTTTATCTAATACCCGTTTACTGCCGCCTCTGGCTGGTATAACACACACTATATTCATATCTATCTACTCTCCGGATGTCTTACTTTATTCCAAGCATTCAGTTCTTTGATCGTTTTTTCCTGAACGCGCGAAAACTCATGATCAGAAAAATCGGTTAAATTAACTCTCACTTTTTCTCCTTGCTCACCAAGATTAAGCAAATACTCTTCTTCATCTTTGATTTTACCCTGGGCTAATGCCAGCGTGTACAATTCTGTTCCGGGATAAGGAGTAGCGAAAAAGATGACTTCGGGAATCAGTTCCAGCTCTTTACAAAAATCAACTGTCTCCTGTATCGTTTCATAATTTTCTCCCGGCAACCCAATCATAAAAGAACAATCAGCCCATCCCAAATATTTCTTAGTCAGCTTTACCGCTTCTTTCGCTTCCGCTACGGTCACATTCTTCTTCATCGTGTCCAGCATTTTTTGACTGCCAGACTCAATTCCATACCCAATCAAAACACACCCTGAATCCGCCATCACCGAGATTAAATCTTCTGTCATTAAATTCACCCTTCCCGCGCATCCCCATGTTACATTTCTGTCAAATTCTTCCTTAACTAATTCGCAAAAATCATAAACAAACTCCCTATTTAAGCAAAATTCATCATCAACAAAATGAAAATAATTAACTTTATAGTCTTTATGCAAAAATATCATCTCCTTTATAATGTTTTGCGGAGACCGGTGTCGATACTTTTGACCCATAAAATCATGATAACAATAAATACACTGATAAGGACAGCCCCGTGTTCCGCTTAAATTCATCGATAACACAGCATTATGGTCACTGGTCCCATCAATCCATTTATTCCGATTAGGCGCGCCAACCGGATTATTAAGATAAATATTCATAGGGAATAAATCCCATGCCGGAAAAGGCATATCATCTAAATTGTCTATCGATCTTCTGGCTCTATTAGCATGAACCTGTCCTTTATCGTCCTTAAACCATATTCCGTCAATATCAAATAGGTTTTTGCCCTTATCCAACGCATCAACCAGCTCAACTACCGTGTTTTCTCCTTCTCCTAAACAAACAATATCGGCTGCTGTTTTTCCAAGAATGATATTCGGAACTGATGAACCAACGCTGCCGCCGACGGCTACTTTTTTCTCCGGATGATATCTTTTCAATATCCCAATTAACCACTTCACATATTTATAAACGGTAACAATACCTCCAATCCCAACAATATCAAACTGCGCGTGTTTAATTTTATTGGTAACTTCCTCTGTATTCCACCGGTAAGCATTGATATCCAGCATCTCTACTTCATGCCCGGAATTCCTTAATACCGCGGCAATATACCCCAACCCTAAAGGAACCACATTTGGCTTTGCCCATTCCCTGATTGGTGGATTTATTAAAAGTATTTTCATTCTATATTCCCCTCACTTGTAGATGTAGATATAAACCTCCGCACATTATTACTGCGAAATGTCCTAAAGAAAAATTCCGATTGTAAATAAAACGGCTTACACGAATATTCCCGAATAAAATTACTGTACTGGCTTAAAGACCGGACATTAAACTTATATTTAACCGGAATAGGCAAAATGAACTGAGAAAGCGTTCCTAAATAACTCTGATTACGCCACGCTATTAAATCATAGGGGCTATAAACAACAACTTCCTCTTGAGGCATTTCCCAAAATGGTATGATAATATTCTTGATTAATGCTTTAGCAAACCGCATTTCTTCCAAAAATTCTGTCCGGTTCCCTTTCCCATTACGGTCAAACACCCTAATCGAAGCTTTAATAACCTCCTCAATCATTTTTTCTTGATTCAATGAATAAATCATATCGCCCTTTATGATTTTAGACAGGCTAAATGGACTCATGAAACCAATATACTGTCCCCCGCCGTTATCGGCGGAAAACTGCCGGCTAAAAACATCCCTCACTTCTTCTTTCGTCTTAAAAAGATTGTCCTCCAGACATTTTTTAAGCCTTCCTGTCTGCTGAGAAAAAAAAGGATACTCCTGAGGTTGATCAAGAAATTCTGAAATAACATCCGCAATTTTCACCCCTTGATTATCCCATATATAAACCATTTCCTTAAAATACCCCCAAAACATAAAAAGATGATAAATCATTATAAATAATTTCATTCTTAAGTATTCCGAAAAACTGAACCGGTTACTTTCTACTCCCCACGCGTCTATTTCAACACTTTCAAAATTCCCCGATTTAGTGTATCCTCGCTCAGCGACACTATATAAAACTTTATACCCGTATTTATTAATTTCTTCGGGATGATTTATCTTCGTCTCTTTAAGCATCATCAAAGTTCCAATGCCAATGCTATCCAGCCTCAAATCAACAAATTGATTTATCACATTCATGAACGACTCGCTAGTTTCTCCCGGTAAACCAAAAATTATCTCGGTTGTAACATTAAGATTATTTTTATGCGCCCAATTAACGACATCGCGAAACTGCTTTAAACTTATGTTCTGCCGGCCAATATTTTTCAACACTTCTTCCGTCAATGTCTGACAGCTGATATTTACCGGAATCAAATCTCTTAATAACAGAATTATCTCTTTTATATTGTCATTAACATTCTTATTGGTATACACGCGCAAAGCGCTGGGATAACCGGTTTTCGCCCGTTTATCCGCGATAAATTTAGCGATTTCTCTATCTCTAGGCAAAATACCAAAATTCTCATCCGTAAACCGAATTGTCTTACTCT
The DNA here is from genome assembly GCA_018818105.1 of Candidatus Omnitrophota bacterium. Taxonomy (GTDB): domain Bacteria; phylum Omnitrophota; class Gorgyraeia; order Duberdicusellales; family 4484-171; genus JAHISK01. The sequence goes on from JAHISK010000051.1 coordinate 11,168, forward strand.
CCGCGTTTGCTTCTAAATAGTTGATCTCTTCTTTCACCCTTTCCACATCAAAAGTTCGTATCTTATTCCATGAATCTTTCGCGGCAACGCAGAAAGAACAATGGAACGGACATCCTCTAACTGTCTGCAATATCGGCATTAATTCTCCCTTTAAAAACTGATCAAGGTATCCTTTTAGATACGGGGAAGGGAAAATATTAACATCCTCCGCTAATGGCACAGGATTACCCATAACTAATGAATCTCCGGATTCAGATAAATAGCACACTCCGTCAATCGCGTTTTTAAAAACCGCCTCTTTGCCGCCGGCAATAAAAACTTTAAGCAAATTTACAAAAGGTATTTCTCCTTCATTAGAAATCATCATGTCAATGCAAGAAAAATCTTTAAGGTCCCGTAAACAATCGTCTCTTTTTTCGGGAACATTTGCTCCGCCGACAACAGTTATCACATTTGGGAATTTAGATTTTATATACGTCAATGCGTTCGTCGTAAGCATCAAACTCCATCCATACCAGGAACAGCCAAGGATATCCGGTTGTTTAATTTTAATCGCCTCATAAAGCGATTCAAAAGTTTTAAATAACTGGATATCGATCTTTTCTCCAGCCAATTGCGACATCGCGTAGGCTTTTATATACCCTATCTCTAAAGGAACCGTTGCTGGACTATAACCGAATTTAGTATTTACTATACTGGCTAAATATACTATTGTCGTTTTCATATTTTTATCTTTTCATTACGCTGCCGCTTTATTCATAAATTGCTACCCTAAAATTATTATTCTTTCCCCATCAAATTATCTTTTTTATAATTTTAACCTTTTTAGCCTCTTTTGTCACACCGCTCTTTTAAAAAACTATCCGTTAAGCCCAAAAAATAATCCAGATGCTCCTTTTCTAAATCCTGATGTACTCCTATATGGAGTCCGTTGTTACCGATATATTCTGCGTTAGGAAATTGTCCTAATCGATACCCTAAAAAACTAAACCCAGGCGCTTGGGTAGGCATCGACAAAAAGAGACTACGGCTATCCACCCCATTACTTTCCAGATATTTAACAAACTCATTCCGGGTAAATGTCACACCCTCCTCCAATATAATGGGAAACGCGTGCGGTCCAATTTCCTCATAATTTTCTATTTTAATCGTCTTAAAATACGGGCTGAACTTTTGAAATTTTTCATGAAGGTAAAAAAAGTTAAACCGCCTTTTCTCAAGTATTTGATCATAAAGTTTAAGATTCCCTAAGCCGATAGCGGCTTCCATCTCATTCATCTTGCTGGAATACCCTACACGCTCAAAGAAAAACCTTATATCTGTTCCATGCTTAAATCTTAAGGAACACGCTTGATCGGAAGTATTAATCACACACTCTTTACACTTACAAGCGCGGCCATGACTACGCAGAGAACGTAAAATTTCTGCGAATTCCAGATTAGCCGTGACAACGATCCCTCCTTCACCGGTAGTAACAATGTGCGCGATATAAAGACTAAACGCGCCCATATCTCCAATTATTCCTACTTCTTTTCCTTTATATTTTGCCCCATGAGCTTCGGCGGCATCCTCAATTACATAAATTCCATGTTGTTTAGCAACTTTTTTAATTTTATCCATCTCCGCGGGTTTACCCATCAGATGAACCGGCATTATTGCCCGGGTTTTAGCGGTAATTACTTCCTCGATTTTATCGGGATCGATATTTAAAGTATCTCTCTGAACATCAACAAAAACTGGTTTAAACCCGGCGTGTAAAACCGCATTTCCGGTAGCGACAAATGATAAAGCGGGAATAATTACTTCATCGCCGCGATTAGCGCCAAAATCATAAAGGACAGCTAAAGCTAAAATGTCCGCGTCTGTTCCGCTAGATAAAGCGACTGCTTCTTTTGCCCCCAGAAGCTGGGCAAATTTTGTTTCAAATTTTTTTACATATTTTCCGCTGGAAATACGCGCGGAATCGAGAATCTTTTTGATTAAATCTTTGGATTCCTGCGTAACCGAAATTGTGCCGAAGGGAACTTTCATTTAACTTTTTAACCTCCTTTTAGCAGATTCGTATCTTTGAGGCGTACCAATATCAATAAACTCCTCATCAATAATATATCCATAAAATTTTCCGCCCGCTAATCCGGGGAAAAAATCATACTCTAAAGAAAACTTATTTTTTATCATATAAGAAAAAACTTCTTGACCGAAAAAATAAACCCCCGCATTCACATAACCGCTTTTTTGACCAATATGACCAATAGTTTTTTCACTAAAACAAGACACTTTCCCTTCCGCATCCAAAAAAACAATACCGGCATCATCTTGTTCTTTTGCTCGAGTTAAAGCAATAGAAATTAATGCTTGCTGCCGAAAATGAAACCCAGCGAATCCCTTAAAATCTATGCCGCAGAAAGAATCGCCGTTCAGGACTAAAAAAGAATCGCTTTCAATGAATGACCGCGCGTTTTTTACAGCTCCACCCGTACCAAGGGATTCGTTCTCTGACGAGAAGACTATTTTAATGCCTGTTTTATCCTTCTTATAGTAATCTTCGATAACCGCTCCTTTATGTCCGATACATAATATAAACCGCTTAAAACCGAAAGAAGCTATACGATGAATAATTATATCCAAAAAAGGCTGATTATCGATTTTTACCATCGTTTTCGGGATATTGTTTTTTGTTACACTGGACAAACGTTCCCCTAACCCACCGCAAAGAATCACCACATCTATATTTTTAGGATTGATCATATTCTTTATTCAACTGCTAAATCCTGATAAAAAATGATCTGGCTTCCTAATTTATCAAACTTAAATTTAACCTCCAACAAACGTTTTAATCTTTTCCTTACATTATTCTGCAATTGTGGCTTCACAAAAAGCAGGATAAACCCTCCCCCTCCGGCGCCGATAAGTTTTCCTCCTGTGGCCCCACTTTGTAAAGCTTCTTCATAAATCTCATCAATTACGGGAGAAGAAACCTTATTACTCAACGATCTCTTGAGTTTCCATGATTCATGAAGTAATCTTCCAAATTTATCAATATCATCTCCTCCACATAACACATCTTTCGCTTCATCAACCAGCTGATGCATAACAGTTAACTCATCCTTCTTTTTAGGAGTATTTTTAATTTGCTTTTTTGCTATTTTAGAAGCTATGCGGGAAAAACCTGTAAAAAAAAGCATCAAATGATCCTGAAAATGGTTCTGCCTCTGTTTACTTAAAATAATCGGTTCGACATGGAAATCTCCTTCTTTGCCAAAGCTGATCTTATTAAGCCCTCCATATGACACCGCTACCTGATCCTGAGAACCAACACTTTCTTTTAAAGCTTCCCGTTCAATATAAATAGCCTCTTTGGCTAATCGATGTTTTGTCGGCATTACTCCTTTTAAAGCATAAAGAGAATTAAACAGTCCAACAGTAAAAGCGGAACTTGATCCTAATCCGGTACGCGCCGGTAAATCGCCATCGTGATGAATTTCTATTCCGTCGGAAATGTTCATAAATTTTAATATCTCTCTGGCGGAAGGATGACAAATTTCATCGATTCGCTTAACTCTTTCAATTTTTGAATAAACAATCCTGTGTTTATGTTCAAAAAAAGGCGGAAGATACCGGCAGGTAAGATAACAATACTTATCAATCGTTGTAGATAATACCGCGCCACCATTATTTTCATACCAAACAGGATAATCAGTTCCTCCTCCCAAAAAAGACACTCTAAATGGCGTCCGGCTAATAATCATACTTTTTCTCCTTTTCTTTCCAACAATTTCCTCTTAATTTTATATTCCAGCATTTTTTTTATATGACTAACGGTTTCCTTACCAAATTTGCTCTCTATCATTTTAAAATATTCTCCGCGCCCATGATATTCATTAAACGCTCTGTCACGAAAACTAAGTATTTCCGCGCTAGTCAAATATTTAGTAGGAAAAGGTATTGTTTCACTGCTCAGCTGCGCGTAACTGAGCCAATTATCCGATAAGCTAATCCCGTTATTACTCGTTTCTTCATAGAGCTTGGAACCGGGATAGGCCATCGCCACATAAAAATTCGTATATTCACAATTCAACTCTTTTGATAAAGTCAACGTTTCGCCCATGCTTTCCAGATTATCTTCGGGAAGACCAAAAATAAAATTAGCCACAATATGAATTCCTGATTCATGAATCATATCAATTACTTTTTTTACATCTTCACTGTCGAATTGCCCCTTTGTTACTCCTTTACGCACTTTTATATTTGCCGACTCAATACCCAGCGCCAGCCAATTTATGCTAGATGCTTTCATCTTCTTTAAAATTTGTTCATTTACAGTATCTACCCGCGCGTAAGCCCAAATATTCAACCCGTAATCGCGCTTAATCAACAAATCACAAAATTCCATAACTCTATCCTCTTTAAGGACAAACAACTCATCTAATATTTTAATATTTTTTATTTGATACTTTTGAACAAGAAAATCTATCTCCGCAATAACATTTTTTATACTGCGGAATCGAATTCGCGGCGTACCATCGTACAACGCATGGATATTACAATAACTACAATTAAAAGGACATCCTAAACTGCTATATATAACAGCATACGAAGAACGTTGATTTAAATTACCAAAACAATGCCAATTGTGCGCTCGATAATACTCCATCGGCAACAAATCCCACGCCACAAAAGGCAAATCATCAAGATTTAAAACCAGCTTTCCCCATCCATTAGATATTACTTTGCCGTTTTTCATATACCAAAGGCCATCGATTCTATACTCCTCTGAATTATTATTTCCCTTTAAAACCTCTAAAAGCAACGGAATGGTATAAAAACTTTCCCCGCGGGAAATAAAATCCACTTTTTCTTCCTTAAGTGTTTTTTCAGGAAGAGCTGAAGGATGAATTCCATAAAAAAAAGTTTTCATCAATGGAGCTTCTTTTTTTAAACCATTCAATAATCCTCTCGCGGCAACCATTTTCGGAGTAGAAGAAGCCGAAGGATTAGCTCCCATAACGCTAATTCCTGCCAGAAGAGGATTATACTTTAGAATCATCTTTACTGTATCGTCATAGTTATACCCAAAAGCGTTGGCATCAATGATCCGGACAGAAAATCCCTTTTGACGAACAAAGGCAGCAACCATTCCTGTCCATACCGGCGGTTCCACCGCGGAAATAGAAGAACTCAAATCTACAGCCATTTGCCCACGATCATTAGGATTCACTAATACTAAATCTACCTTTTCCATTTCCTGTTTAAACGTTGGAAAACTGATTGCGTTTTATAATTTGATACCCCTTTATAAGCTCCGCAATTCCATCTTGCAAAGAAACACCGGGCCTAAATCCTGTCTTTTCAATCTTCTCATTACTAACGACATAATCCCGTTTATCTATATCTTCCCCTACTTTTGCCTCTACGAAATAAAACTCCGGCAACTGTTTTTTTATCTGCTCGCATAATTCCCACTTGCTAAGATTGGCATCGCTTAACCCTACATTATATGCTTCGTTTTTCATGTTTTCAAAATTGTTCAAACAATGAAAAAACGCCTTAGCCACATCTTGAACATGAATATAGTTCCTCTTAAAATGTGGTTCGAAAAGAACAATAAACCGATCACTCACCGCACGATAAGTAAAATCATTAACCAAAAGATCCAACCGCATCCGCGGGCTGATTCCAAATGCCGTAGCAAGCCTTAAAGCAATGCTGTTTCCGGCGGCTAAAATGGCATTTTCTATCTCCACTTTTAATTTACCATAAAGAGAAACCGGCCGTAAAGGTGTCTTTTCTGTACAAAAAATACCCTTTTCCCCTATACCATAACCGCTATTGGTCGTCGGGAAAATAATTATCTGATCTTTACTGCGTAAGTCTAAAATCATCTTTATCGCATCAATAATAATCGTTTTCGCTTCTAAAGGATAATCTTTACAAATCGGCGCGCCCGTAAGACACGCTAAAGGAAAAATCGCGTCCGCTTTCTTTAGCCACTGGGAAATCAAATTTTTATCCCGGGCGTCTCCGCGAATAACAGTTAATTTTTTATCGCCGCAACAATCCAGCAAAGATGTTTGATTGTACATAAAATTATCTACCGCGATAACTTCATGCCCATTTTTCAGCATTTTTGGAACAAGCATAGACCCAATATACCCTGCGGCTCCCGTAACTAATATCTTCATTTAACTCCTTTCGTTAACATAACTTTTATACCTCTGATAAGTAAGTTTAACCCCTTCCTCTAAAGATATTTTTGGTTTCCATCCCAACATTGTGATTTTGTTATGATCAAGCAGTTTCCTTAAAACACCTTCAGGTTTAGAATCATCAAAAATAACTTCTCCTCTAAACCCTGTAATTTCTTTTACAAGACCGGCTAATTCTCTGATTGATATATCCTGACCGCACCCAATATTAATGACCTCATTTTCTTCATAATTTTCCATTAAAAACATGCATGCGCTTACCGCGTCATCAACATAAATGAACTCTCTCCGCGGCAAGCCGGTACCCCACAAAGAAACAGTTTGTTTATTCGTAATTCTGGCTTCATGAAACTTAATAATTAAAGCTTCCATAACATGACTTTTTTCAAAATCAAAATGATTGCCTACACCATAAATACTAGCCGGTATTCCCGAAATAAAATTCGTTCCATACTGCCGATTATACGCCTGGCACATTTTTATCCCCGCGATTTTAGCAATAGAATACGCTTCACTGGTTTTTTCCAATTCTCCCATGAGTAAATAATTTTCCTTTATCGGCTGTAAAGAATTTTTGGGGTACACACATGAACTTCCTAATAAGAATAATTTTTTTATTTTGCACACATAAGCATAATGTATAATATTATTTTGAATCTGCAAATTGTCATAGATGAACTCTGCTGATAAATTAATATTTGCGTTTATCCCTCCGGATTTGAAATGGAACAAAAACACGTATTCAGGTTTTTCTTTTTCAAAAAAACGATTAACTGAATTTTGATCCAACAAATCCACACCGCAACTTGAACCGCTTAAGAGATTATTGAAACCTTCGTCTGTTAAAAACTGCGTAAAATTAGAACCGACCAAACTATGCTCTCCGGCAATAAATATTCTATCGTTTTTTTTCATTAATAACCTCTTTCACTGTTTCCACAATATCATTTACCCCAGGATAAAAAGCTTCTTCTAAAACATACGACGCCGGTGTAGGAATATCCGGCCAGCCAATACGTCTAATCGGCGCCTTTAAATATCGCCATCCTTTTTCCGAAACAACCGCGGTAATTTCTGAAGCGACCCCGCATCTTTTCCAATCCGTATCTGCTACGATCAACCGTCCGGTTTTCTTTACCGACTCAATAATTAATTCCTCGTCTAACGGATTTAAAGTTCTGGGATCAATAACTTCAACATCAAATCCTTCTTCGTCCAAAATTTTAGCAGCCTGTAAAGCTTCTATTACCATGCAGGATATTCCCACAACGGTAATATCCTTACCTGCGCGCCGAACAACCCCTTTCCCAAACGGTATGGAATACATTTCTTCGGGAACATGCCCTTTATGTTTAAAAAGCCAGCGATGTTCTATAAAAATAACAGGATTATCTTCGGCGATACTGGTAATTAATAATCCTTTGGCGTCATACGCGGTACTGGGCATTACCAGTTTTATCCCCGGCACATGCATAAATAATCCGTGCAGCGACTGTGAATGCTGAGCTGCCGATCCCCAGCCTCGGCCAATAACCGCCCGGATAACTAACGGCACCTTGCTTCTACCTCCAAACATATACCTCCATTTTGAAGCATGATTAACGATTTGATCCATTGTCAAAAGTAAAAAATCCGGACGATTATGAACATAAACCGGCCTCATTCCCGCGACAGCGGAACCAATCGCTATCCCTGTAAGAGCATTCTCAGCAAGCGGCGTATCAAAAACTCTCTCCCCATATTTTTTATGCAAATCTAAAGTTGTTCCAAACATCCCCGACGGATCATCTACCCCCTGCCCCATAACAAAGACTCGTTCATCATAGCTAATCGCTTGATCAAGAGCTTCCCGTATCGCTTCCGGATAAGTTAATTTACGCAGATTTTGTCCCGAATGCTCATCAAAATCCATCCCCTGCTTTTCTATTAAAATTTTAGTCCAAGGCATTTTTTATCTCCTTATCCGCAAAAAGATATTTCATAATTTCTTTTTTATCAGGCAAAGGGCTTTCTTTAGCGAACTTGAAAGCCGCTTCAATTTCTTTATCTAAAGCCGCGCCAATACTTTTCCTTAAGTCGTCATTTATGATTTTTTCTTTATTTAGTTTTTCTTCAAACTCCAAAACCGGATCTCTTTTTATCCATTTCTCCCATTCATCCATTTTTCGATATTTCAACTTTAAATCATCTCCTGCTCCCGCGTGCCCCCGCCACCGATACACTTTACATTCAAGAAAAAAAGGACCTTTACCTGAACGAGCATAATTAATCGCATCTCTTGATTTTAAATAAACATCACTAACATCCGCTCCATCGACTTGATGATACGGCAGAGAAAAAGCTTTCGTCCGCATCGACACATCATCATTAGCCTGACGGGAACTAATATGAGAACATACAGAATAAAAATTATTCTCACAAACGAAAACTACTGGCAACTTCTTTAACATCGCAAAGTTCATACTCTCATACAAAACACCCTCTTCAGACGCGGCATCGCCAAAAAAAACAACTGAAACCTTATTGTCCTTTTTTAACCACGCGCTTAATGCCGCTCCGGTAGCTAAAGGAATTCCTCCGCTAACTATAGATGATGATCCCATTAACCCAACCGAAAGATCAATTAAATGCATGGAACCGCCGCGACCGCGGGAACATCCTGTTTCCTTACAATACAATTCGGCAATCATCGCGTTTAGATTGCCCCCTTTAGCGATGTAATGACCATGCCCTCGATGATTACTAAACACATAATCATCTTCATGTAAATTGCCGCAAACACCGGCAGGGATTGCTTCCTGTCCAAAACAAAGATGAACCGGCGTTTTCATTTCATCTTTAGGGTACTCTTCCTCGATCTTAATCTGGACTTTTCGAATTTTAAGCATAACCCGATAAAGTTCAACAAGTCTATCTTTTAGTATATCTTGGCTATCGGTTTTGTTTTTCATATCTAATCCTATAATAATTTAATGCCAATAAAAAACTTCCTTAAAAGTCTGCATAAGATATGCCGCTCCCCAACGCAGCACCTGCAGCTTTCTTTCTCCGCCTATTCTAACCGGCTCATCGCCGGGAATATCCGCGCATTTTAATTTCCTTTTTGCCGCACGGACAGAAAGTAATGGTTCTACCCCTATCTTTGTACGAAAAATTTTTTCTTCCATTATATAACTTTCTTCCTTATCTAAATCAAGATTTATAAAAATTTCTTTTCGCCACGCCCTAAACATCACCATCGCGTCCGTATATTTCGCCCCATAAAATAAATTTATAAGCGATGTAAACATCCAATTCCCGAAAGAAGTTATTAAATCATCGTCGTAGCTTTTCGCCCCCTTGGCATAACGGGAAACAATAACCATATCCTGTCCTTGTTTCATTTTTTCAATCAAGGGGAGAATTAACTCCGGAATAGAATTGCCGTCGGGGCTGAAAGTAATTACAACATCCCCTTCAATATGTTCAATTGCTTCAATATACGCGTGGCGGATCCCCTTATTTTTTTGAAGGATTACCGAATATCCCTGCTCTCTGGCGTATTCTACCGTCCCATCTGTGGAATGACCATCGACAATTAAAATCTGGTCAACCCATTCCTTTTTAATTTTTGGCATTACCTGCTTCATTCCCTCAATTTCATTTAAAGTAGGTATTAACAGTGTTATTTTCATAAACCTCCTAGATTAATATACAAACTATCCTTATATCTCCCATCTTAACAAAAAACGCTCGAAATCCAGAAACCCTATTCTATCCCAATTCGAATTAAAACTCCACAAACTATTATCAAAATTATTTAAAAAGCTTAACATCTTCTTATCTTTAGCAACTAACGGTTGTTCCCTCAGCCAAATAATAGCCCGGTTATAATTACTTTCGAAAAACCCTATACGAGAAAACCAATATTCACTTTTTTCAATATCACCCAAAAGATAATTTAGATAGGAAAGATAAAAAAGACATTGCACATATTCGTCAATCTCTTGATTAATAAGCATATTCAACGAATCCAACTTATCTCCACTGTAACCATCCATATATCGATACAGTATTTTATTCACCCAAATTCTTAAATCATTATCTCCATAAAGCCATCTTAAATCTGTCAAATTAGCTGAACCCTCTAACAAGTATTTCAATAAAAACGGTTTTTCCCTTATCGCCATTTCCAACAGATGTTTTGCCTCTTGATCATTAAAACCTATTTCACCTTCTCCTTCTTTAAACAATCTCGAAAAAGCATCAATATTTTTGCCTTCCTTATTATTTACACGAGCTCCTTCTATTGAATAAATCCTATAGTCTTTATTTCCTAAAGGAATCTTTTTATTTATATTAACTTTCATCATCTCTTTATTGTTAAAAACCTGTGTTAAAAGTAAACGAAAATTATAATACCCTCGTGAATCAACAGGGGAAAACCCCCACCATTTTTCAATCGGCAACGCAACAACATTATCGATATAGGTATTCTGAGGAACAATCCTTTCGCCAACTGTCCTCTCATCTTCCTTAATTATATTCGCGATGCGGATATAATCATAAATACAAAATGTGTTCCCTAATTTATCTCTCCACATTCTTAAACGAATTGCCGAAATATTCATAAAGCAAAACCCGAAAATAACTAAAACTAAAAAAACATCTTTGCTGATCCTTAAAAACCTCTTCCCGGGATTAAAAAAAGAATATCCATAAATTAAACCTGATGAAAAAACAACGGAAAAAATCGGCGTAAAATAAATAAAATATCGAGAATCAGTAGGGTTACTAAAAGCGGTCCGGAAAAGAACAAGAATATACCAAATGAATAAAATAACTATTAATCCTTTTTTTCGCATAAAAGATTTTATAAACCCTACTATAAAGAAAGCCATTATTGCCGCGGTAAACATAGAAACCGGCAGATAGATCGGATAATAAAACATTGTAGAGTTGCTTCCTAACACATTTTGAATAGGGTCCAAAAAAACTCCTAAAGAACCGGCGAACGGAAACAAAACAGCGTAAGGCAACATCAAATATTTCAAAATATCACCCTGGCATCTTAAACAACATAAACCGCCGATTAATGCTAAAAGAAAAAATCCTTTTACGAATTTAATATTTTTTTCATTACATAATTTCAATATACCTTTAAGTAAAAAAATACCGGTTACCCCTAATAAAAAAAGAATCGGAAAGCTTAATCGCGAAGAAAATATCGTCGCCGGCAATCCCAGTTTATGATCGCCAACAGATATCAACGTGAACAAAGGATAAAAAAGATAAGTAACAAATAGCGGCAGCCAACGATTATAGTTAATCTGACTACCCTTTTTATCTTTTGAACAAAATAGTATATGGGCAAATATAATCACGGGAAGCATAATTATATTTATCCGGCAAAGCGCCGTTGCCAAAAAATTAACCGCTAAAGTCAAAACATAAAATTTTCTATACGGAACGCCTTTTTCAACATAAGAATCTGTAATCAAATAAAGGTTCAGTGTAAGCAAAATAAAAAATACAATTATCAGATGCTGAATCGCAATCGGCCACATATACGCTTGAAAATGGACATAACTGCTCGCGAAAACTACCGCAGACAGAAAACTTATTTGAAAACTACCCCCCATCCTCTTAACCAGAAAAAACAATAAAAAAGAACATAGAAAAAAAATCGATACGGAAACATAAATGAAATTTACTATTTGAGGACCAAGAAATGCCAAAACACCTACCGCGTATATTTTAAGAAACGGAATCGCATACATTACCGGTGTAGGCAATATTAATAATTTAATAAGCTCTCCCTTAGGCATAGTATGAAGATGATAAAACATAGTCGGGATATACCACCACAAATCCGTTTCATAGTAAAAATTTGACAATACCTTGTAAAGCATTATACAAAATGAAATAAAAAGACAAACGCCGCCAAAATAATACATCCCTTTAGAATTATTATCTGATTTAAACATCTTAAACATTATTCAATACCTGTTTCTCCATATTTATTAACTAAACACCTCTTTTACGGCTTCAACTACATATTTTATATCACTCATTTTCATCCGCGGATAAAGAGGCAAAGTAATTGTTCGATTATAATAATCTTCCGCGTTGGGACAACATTTTTTATCATAACCCAGAAAGGAAGCGTAATGTGGCTGTAAATATACCGGGATATAATGCACCTGGACACCAATATTTCGCTTCCGCAACTGGTCAAACGATTGTTTTCTCTTTTCATTAATTTTCACACTAGTTTTTATCTTTATCGTATACAAATGCCAAGCAGATCTCACATACTTTCGTTCACTCGGCAAATCAATTGTCTTTATGTTTTTCATTTTATCGTTATAAATACAAACTATTTCTCGGCGCCGTTTTATGAATCGATCAAGATTTCTCATCTGACTTACTCCCAAGGCGCACTGAAAATCTGTTAAGCGATAATTAAACCCTAATTCCTGCATTTCGTAATACCATTGTCCAAAAAAAGACTGTTCCTTCACATCCATCATTTTAGTTTTATCCTTAGCATTACTGATAAATTTATCCCCGTCTCTGGTAATGCCATGATTCCTCAATAATACAAGTCTTTCGTACAAATCCTTTCTGTTTGTCAAAACAGCTCCGCCTTCACCTGTAGTGATTAGCTTAACCGGGTGAAAACTAAAAATTGTCATGTCTGAATATTGGCAAGAACCAATTCTTGAACCTTTGTATTCCGCTCCCAAAGCATGAGCGGCATCCTCAATCACAATCAGATTATGCTTCTTGGCGATCTCATGAATCTCATCTAAATCACAAGGATGTCCGGAAAAATGCACAGGAATAATTCCTCTGGTTTTTTTACCGATTTCCTCCCTTATTTTTTGGGGATCAATATTTACTGTGTCTTTTTGAATATCCGCAAAAACCGGTTTCCCACCGCAATATAAAACACAATTCGCGGAAGCGACAAAAGTTATAGGGGAAGTTATAACTTCATCCCCCGGACCTATCCGAGCAGCATAACAAGCGATATGCAAAGCCGCCGTACCATTAGCTACCGCTACGGCATACTTCGCGCCAGTATACTTACAAAGAGCTTCTTCGAATTCTTTGACTTTTGCCCCTTGAGTAATCCAATCACATTTTAAAACTCTAATGACCTCTTCAATGTCATTTTTATCAAGCCATTGACGCGCATAAGGAATCGCATTCATAATCTTTTACTATCCTCCGTAATTGGTCAACCGAAATCCATTGATCATTATTATCGCTCCTGTACACAAAACCTTCCGGGACAGAAGAATATTTTTCATACTTTTCATTAACCGCTTTTGTTTCGAAAAACTGAGGTAAAATTATATAGGCATCGTTAAATATTTTCGCTTTTCTAGCCTCATCTTCGGAAACCAATGTTTCATGAATCTTTTCCCCGGCTCTGATTCCTACGGTTTTAAATTCACACAGCGGATCGATTGCTTTTGCTAAATCTACAATTCTCATCGATGGAATCCGGGGAATAAAAATTTCTCCTCCCATTGAATCTCCCAATGCCTTCAACACCAAATCTATCCCCTGCTCTAAGGTAATCCAAAAACGAGTCATCCTTTCATCAGTTAAAGGAAACTCTTTAATCCCCTGTTTTTTCAAATTAAGAAAAAAAGGAATCACGCTGCCCCTTGAACCGATTACATTTCCATATCTCACCACCGAAAACTTCACCCTAGCTCCCGCATAGGCATTGGCGGCAATAAATATCTTTTCCGCCACCAGTTTTGTCGCGCCATAAAGATTAATAGGATTAACCGCCTTATCAGTTGAAAGAGCAATTACTTTTTTTACCCCCACATCAATGGCAGCGTCAACAATATTTGCCGCGCCTTCTATATTTGTTTTTACGGCCTCACCAGGATTATACTCCAAAGCCGGTACCTGTTTTAATGCTGCCGCATGAATAACATAATCCGCTTCCTCAAAAGCCCGATAAAGCCTGTTTTTATCCCTTATATCTCCCAGAAAATATCTAATCGGGTATTTCGTAGGCGGAAAACTTTTAGCCATTTGATACTGCTTATACTCGTCACGGCTTAAAATTATTACTTTCTTAGGCTTATATTTTTTAAATAGAACATCCGTAAATTTCTTGCCAAAAGATCCTGTTCCTCCAGTAATTAATACTCGTTCATTATTAATCATTTTATCCTCCTTAAAAAGTAAAATAGCACTCCTGCTTTATACTACTAATTTACAAGAAAATCCCCTTCGAGAATAATTATTATACCGTCGCCAACAGTTGAAGTTTTACCATACGGTCAAAATGTCCATTCATTTTTATTAATTCCCAATATGTTCCCTCTTCAATAACTTCGCCTCCCTTTAATACATATACAAAGTCGGCATTCACAATTGTAGAAAGCCGATGAGCAATCACAATAACCGTGGTTTCTTTAGCGATATTCTCAACCGCCCGCTGAATCGCCCGTTCCGAATGAGTATCTAAAGAACTGGTCGCTTCATCAAGAATTAAAAGATCCGGCTTCCGCAGAATCGCTCTTGCTAAAGCGATTCTCTGAAGCTGGCCTCCCGACAATCTCACTCCCCTGTCTCCCACAACAGTATCATACTTTTCAGGAAAACTTTCTATAAATTCAGCGGCATTAGACAACTGACAGGCATATTTTATTTCTTCCTCGCCGGCATTTTCTTTTGCCCATATTAAATTCTCTCGAATAGTCATATTAAAAAGAATACTGTTCTGAGGAACATATCCAATTCTCCGGCGATAAGAGTTAATATCAAATTCCTCCAGACTAATATCGTCAAAAGTAATTTGACCAGCCATTGGTTCATAAAATCCCATAACCATATCCACCAGCGTTGATTTTCCCGCGCCGGACTCTCCAACAATCGCAATCATTTTTCCTTTAGTGATTTTCAGATTAATATTTTTTAAAACCGCTTCGTTATTAAGATAAGCGAATGATACGTTATCCACCATTATCTCTCTATCAAAACCGGAAAAGGTCTTACCTCCCGAAGTTTGTTTTAACTGTTTCGCTGCGATTCTCAATTTATTCACTTGTTCATAACTAGGAAAAAAATTATCCAGAGAATTCTTTGTCGCGGTCAAATCACCGATATAAATGACTCCCTGTAGCAAAGCCAATAACAAAACCACTACTTCCGAAAGAGGAATCCCAAAATAACGGGAGGAAAATAAAGCTACCGCCAATACTATCACGCCTAAAGGACGGTAGAGCACAGGAATCGCCAACCCTATTGTCTGAGATTTAAGTGTTGCCTGACAATGGGCGTCAAAATCATAAGCGAGGCTATCAATACTTTTCTGTTGATTCCCAAATCCCAGAATAATTTTTGACAAGGAAAAGCTTTCCTGAATAACAGAACCCATTCTATTCGCAGTGGAAGTACTTAATCCTCCCAGCCGGTAACAAGTTTTCCCTAAAAAAATAAATGGCAAAGAAAGTAAAAAAGCCGTTACAAGACTAATCATGGTTACCTGCCAAGAAAGATAAAAAGGTACCGCTAAACAAAAAAGCAACTGTATAATACTCGCGAAAAAAGTGGCCATAGCGCCAAAAGCTCCGCCAATAATATTAAATTCCCGGATAAAAGTATTGATAAATACCCCTTGTTTTCTACTGCTGAAAAACTGCCACTGGGCATTAAAAAAATCTTCAAACGTTCCCATCATCAGCCCACGGATTACGGCATATTTTGTCTTTAAAACCGCGTGCCGGGCTATAATTCGAAAAGCACTGCTTACAATAATAAAAACAGCAAAAATAAGCAAATAATTCTTTAACTCTAACGAGACACCAAAAGATTCAACAATTTTTACTATCTTCTGTGTAAGCGGGCTAATGTTCTGCAAATCAGGATGAACTAAAAAATCAACCAACGGACCAATAGTTAAAAGAGAAGCCGCCTCTAGAATACTCACAAAAACTATTAATAAAACCGTAATCGTAAACAGCCGGGAAAACTTCTTAAAAATTTCGTAGATAAAAATAAAAACTCTCATTCTTCTCCTCTATCTAATGGCGTCTTGAGAACTCTCATGCAAAGATTATCCCTGAATAATCCTGTTCTTTTTAAGTATCTGGGCCTGTTTTTTTAGTCCATACTTAATAAGGATATTCTCAACGCCGGTATCCCGGCAAAACATCTTTTTTCCGCACGAATACACTTTCGTGAAAACCTTATCGGTAAATTGTTTAATTTCCCTTAGTAACGCATAGATAATACCTATCTCTCTTAAACTCTGCTTAATTCTATTGAACACTCCTCTCCGCTTGGCAATCTCTTTCCTCTTTATCGCGTGACATTGGAACCGCAATTTACTTTCTTCAAATGAGGGGAACCTTGAAACAAATGACGGAGGATATACTGCCGGCATTTGTTCTATCTGCCGCTGAAGCTCACTCAAAAATAAAAAATAATTAGGCAAATCTTCCTTTCTCGATAAATGGTCACTGTCTAAACATCGACTCCGCCGTAAGCATTCCACTCCATACTCAAACTGATTAAACGCAATCGCAATGAAAGCCAGTTTTTTTAACATAATATAACGTTTCAATTCGTCCTTATTATCCAAATTATCTATTCGCCTAAAAAAAAGCGCGTCACAAAAAGTATGAGAGCCTTCTCCACGAAGGCCAATCGGAGCTCTAAAAGGGGTGAATTCATGAATCCCCAGAAAGCGTATAAATTCAAAGCCTTGACTAGACAAAAACGTTACTAAATCTCCAAATAGCTTTTGTCCTTTATATATCGGTTGAAACTCCGCTTCCAAAACTATTGCTAAAACATTTGATTTCAAAGTTTCTTTTGCTCCTTGGAGAATTTCATATTCAGCGCCCTGGGTATCCATTGAAAGAAAATCCGGCGGAGGAATCGAAGTATTTGTTGACTGAAAAATGTAATCCATACTAACCACATTGACCGATGACTTTTCTACTGTTTGCGTAACTTCCGACAAAACATAATCATGGTCGCCAGAAAAGTAATAATATGATTTATAATCAGGATTGACATCGTACAAAGAGCTCGTAAAAGGATCATAATTAATATTAAAACTGGTTGTCTTACAAATATCTCCTACACAATATGGCAAAACATGAAGCTCTGATTTCCGGTTCTGATTTACTTCTCTAACATGTTCCAAACAATTGGAATCTGCGTCATAAAGAACGTTTACGATATCTTTTTCAAACTTTTTTAAAAGAGGAAATGCCCTACTGCCATTTCTTCCTCCAATATGATGCGCAGAAATACGTTTATAATCACCTTTCATAAACACCTCCCTATCTACCAACGGGTATTATCAAAAGTTTAACCCTATTTTGAAAATTTTCATTTCAACAGTTCTTTATTCTTACGTAAAAAATCTGCCCCGACACGCGCGGGAAAAGATTTATTATTTATGCTATCTGATTTAAAAAGTGTCCAAAAACGTTCTTGCAACCGCTTATCTTCCGTATTTCTCTGACATTGTCCCTTAATCCGTTCCTCCATTTCTATAACTAAACCCCTAATTTCCTCGGGAGTATTCTCTACAACTTTAATACCCTGCTGTTCATATTGAAAATTTCTGGTAAAACCTCCTATTTCTGAATTAAAAATCTCGCTAAAAGTCAAAAACCGTTCTTCTCTCAATAACCATAGTTTTTTAGGAATAAATAAATCATCTAAACTCCCTATAGGCGCAAGTTTAAGAGGTATATAATTAACCCACGCTATCGGACGTCGGAAAACTATTGGTAAAGATGAAACACCGGCAGTATCACAAACAAAAAAATCACATTTCGCGCTTAAATAAACATCTAAAAAATCGCTGCGTCCATTACTAGCGTAATCTATAATATTCGGATTACTTATATTTATCTTTTTCCCAACCATGGCGCCCATTCTCAAAGCAAAATAGCCCCGCGGCGTTAATTCTTCCATAGCTGGAATATAATTATTTATATCTGCATCACGATAATTATGATAACCCCAATCAATATCTGGCTGAGTACTTTTTAAATATTCTTTGTCTCGGGCAATAAAACAAATAAACGGATTACCGACCGGCAATCCCATCTTTCTTAATTCAGCTTGCCCTAAATACTCTTCATCAGATATAAAAGAAAGATGCGGTTTTGTTTGCCTTAGAAAGCCGCTACTATCAATATCACAATTTATAGGAACTACATTGGCTTGATATCCCAAAAATAACCGATTCGCCTTGTCTACCCACTTTCCTAAAAACCAAATACGTAAAGTTCTATCCCACATTTTCTTAAGCTGATAATTAGAAATCTCTCCATTGTAGTAAAAAATATCAATCTTTTTGGGATAGTTACTGCCTTTATCCCTCTCACATAAATATATTTCTGTATTAGCCGCAAAATGACCAATTCTATTGCTCGGTAAAACGCCAAAACGTATTAAACAAAATGGTCTTAAAAAGCGTATAATGAGAACCAAGGGGATAGAAAGTATTAAAAACAAAATCCCCAAACATTTTTTAA
>JAHISK010000052.1 GCA_018818105.1 Candidatus Omnitrophota bacterium
CATCGCTGTTCGCCACTTCTCTATCTCTTCTCTTATCCCTTTGTTCTTTAAATACTCCCATGGATTTGATGACTCTATCGCTGCCATAAACCATCTCTTCAATATGTCTCCTACTCTCCGGCCTTCTTCTAACACCGGTGAACTATTATTTTTCAAACGATCTTCTTCTTTTCTACTCAAAAATTCTTCTAATATTTTTTTAGATGTTTCTCCCCCCAATAAACATTGAGAAAGATTACCTGTAATACTACCAACAAGCTCTGCTAATTCATCCTCACATTCCGCCAAAGCTCTAATTCTGTCTACCTGATCAGGATAAAGTTTTTCCAATAAAGTTAATACATCTAACTCTCTATCCAAACTATTCTCGGGATCATCTAAAACATCATCAACAAGACCGTTAAATTCTGATCTATACGCATTGAAATTTTCCACTCTCTCTCTAGCAACAAACCCATACCTCTCTAAGAAAGCTTTTGCGCCTAAATTGTCTTCTACTACCGTATCCTGAGGATGATCAACAATAGTTTGCACCAATCGGTTTAATTCTATTTGCCCATCCATTTCTTCTAAGAATCTAGATGGATCAAAGCTATCCTTAACGACTGCATCTAAATTCATTGCTATACTATCAACCACAGCTTCAAACCCCGCTTGATTATTCCTAATAGTTTCTACCGGCACCGTCTGCGAAGGAATCCAATCAACCAAATACTGATTAGCCCAAGCAACAATATGTAAATACATAAGATCAATCATTCGGACAGAAGTAGCGGGAGCATAATTAAAAACCTTCATTCTTCTATTTTCTATCCCAGGCGTAAAAACGAGCCGTTCAATCTCATCTCCTAAAAACCCTTCCGAAAAGATTCTCATAAACGTCGATAAACCAGTATATTCAACATTCATTAACTCCTTCACTGAACCTCTACTTAACCCAACTTCTCTACCAAACCTACTAATAAACTTTTTAAATACTTTGGGATGATGACTAATAACATAAGACATTAAACTCTCGTCAGATTCTCCTATATATCTTCTAACATATACGTTACTAGGATCGCCAAATACTACAGACCCCTCTAATAACGGCTGAATTAAATGATTATCTCTTTGATGCGCTTTCACTGCTTTATAAAACATCTTTTGCCCTAGCAAAAACCTATATCCGCTAAAACCGACTCTTCCAGCTAACTGATCAAGCGTATCGTATGCCGTTACATTTCCTTCTCTGTAATATTCCTCCAACTTATTATACGCGCTAATAAACAAAATTTCCCTAAGCACCATAAAAATCGCAAAGAAACCCAATGCCGAATAACTACTCACTACTAAAATCGCCGGAAAATTTAATCCCCACGTCAAGTACGCAATAACCAACAATGGCACTATTTCTTTCCAATGAAGCGAGAAAATACGTTTAGTACATTTTAAGAAAATTAGAAAACTATATCCGACAACATAAATTAAGAATCCTCTGTAATTCGGATCTATTCCCATCCATATAAGAATAGGAATAAGAAGAGCAAAATGCTGGTAACTCAACGCGCTTATCAAAAGTATGATTAATATATAATCGGAGGCTGTTTTCACTCTATTCGCCGCTTGAAACCTATCTCGCGTCATATTAGCAACCAGCCATAAAGCAAAATGCAACGCAGCAATCATATAGAAAAACTTATGTCCGGACACGATTCCGCATAAAATAATACACCCGCCGCCAATTAACGGATAAATATACTGCGTACCAACTGTAATGTGTTTCATCCGCGCATTCGCAAGACATGGATACATGAGTAACGATGTCGCGATAGCGATCCAGAAAAATTCCCAAATAAAAAAGGCTTGAGGAATAAACGGCGCTATGGGAAGATAAAGAAGCCATAGCCCTGCACCTGCCATAAAGGTATCTTCATGCGCAAAATACAGTTCTAAATGATTCAGAATAACATCGGCAGACTTTCGTACCGTAGGAATAAAGTCAGATTTACCTGTAACCGTCCAATTCTTCTGAACTATTTTATATCTATGCACATAATAACTAAAATGACCCATAGCACAAGGATAAACAAACGTTCTATGAAACCATATAAAAAATCCTAAATGCAAACCGTACAACCGATTGTAAAGTAAAATCATACTTCTATTAATTGCCTGCGAGGTAAGGCATAAATAGCCAAGAAAGAACATAACAAACGCAAAGGCAACAGTCAAATCTAAACCGCCGACAACAACACAAAGAAAGAAAAATAGAAAATTAATATATACCAACCACTTAACTCCATAAAACATAAATGTAAGCGCTAAATGCGTAAGCTTCACATTAGGAGCAACTAACGGATCTTCCATAAGTACGTTCGCAAAAAAATGCTGAACAAGTTCAAAATAATCCATAGCATATTTTTCATTTGGCCCCTTAGACCCAATCAACTCTAACCCTCGGCCTTCACCGCCTAAATAGTTATCATCATACACTGTCTGCCCTAAATTCCGAACTTTGTTCAACCCTCCACCCGCGTCTTCAGCAGCAATTTCTAGCGGACTAATAATAAGCGCTTCGTATTCTTCTTTCGTTATTAATTTACCATACTCATATAGTTGAGCCATTTCCTGCGCCCAAGGTTGAGTACACCAAGTCCAACCTATCCCAGCAATCCACTCATTGAATGGCGCACGGCCCATCCTTTTATCAGCACAATACAATGGAAAGTTTACCGTCGAAACATTTGGGCCTAATCTCGCCGCCGCAACAGGCACAAACGCTGCTGATTCCGGTCTTATTTCTGAAATACCGTCTATTCTAAAACTCGTAGGTCCTCTATACCGTGACATCATAGGAATAATACACCCGCGCAAATTCACTTTAAACTCAACAACATACTTAGTCTGCCCGCCTGGTTTACCCAGAGTAGCACTAGTCATAACCCTATCAAAAGCATATTTATTCTCAGGTAAACTAAGATATTCCAATGCTTTATCAGTATTACCTACCTGAGGATCTATCAGCGGCTCATCAGATCTTATAACAGCATAATCCAACTTATATCTAATAAGCTTACGTATATCTTCATCCATAAGAAGAAACCATCTTTCATCATTTTCTTCTTTATCTTTAACATTTAAACTATTTAAAACAATCGCCCGTTCATGTAAAGTTAACATATCTAACGGTATCCAGCTTTCTGACGATCTAAACAATACGTCGCTTACCTCTGCAAGTCTATTACACTCACGCAAAAAGGATGTTATCTTATCTGCTAAGGCATAAAGCTCTTCTTCAGTATATGTTGGAAACAAAGCTTCTAAATCGCTGTCTACATCTAGACTATTAAAATCAATATCGATAGACAATGCTGCATCTAAAAATCCTCTGCTCTTTAGATATTTACAAATTTCATCAAAATCCAAATCGCTTCCTTCAAAAAACTTATCAAACTTTTCCTTAGAAACCTTGTTGATCCCCGCTGCCTTAAGAATCGACAATATCTTAAGCATAAGTTTCTTTCGTCCAACCGGATCTATATAATATTTATCCTTCAACCGAAAATATCTAACGCCCTCTTCGTTTTCGCCAAGAAAAGTCTGTTCTACTAGATACCGATACCCTAAAGTTGAGACCAACTTGCTTCCTTCCCAGTTTCTAAACCCTGTCGCGTGATACATATTAAGTATACGCGCCATTTTATATTTCAACCTTTCCATATCTAAAAGCGGATACTCTTGCCCCTCAATTATAATTTTTAAATTTGCCAGTTCACCCATAGTTTCAGATATATGTTGTTCACTTTCAAACTTCTCTGACAACAATAACTTCAACGCCTTAGACCTTGCTGCCGCAACGACA